>CAYYHT010000491.1:0-6059 GCA_964471355.1 uncultured Enterobacteriaceae bacterium | reverse complement strand
ATCATCAGATAGCCCAGGACCAGCCCGACGAGTGACCGCAGGGCGACCTCGGCGTCCGGGGTCATGGACCGCAGATCCATCGCGCGCAGCTGCGGAACTTGCTCGCGAAGCTGCTCGAGGCCAGTGGTCACCCACAGAGACAACTGACGGCTGGCCCAGAGCCACAGGCCTCCCCAAAGCAGCAGCCAGGTGCTTGCGCGAAACAAGGCAACGAGCGCGCTCAGGTCCAGCAGGGTTGTCGGCAGCGATGTCAGCTCTGTGCCGCGGTCCTTGGCCATGATGGCCAAGTCCGGCCCGAGCAAGATCACTTCGTTTTGAAGCTCATCGAGGAAGGGGTCGGCCGCTTTGACGCGGTTCGAGACTTCGGGTGCCAGCTTGCGACGGACGTCCATCGCCCGCCGGCGCCGCTGCAGGGCACTTTCACGGATTTCCTCGGCCGACGCGAGCGCCTCATCTCGCGCCTTTTGCTCGTCGTCCAACGCCGCTGACCAGTCGCGCAGGGACACGTCCTGTTCCGCTGCCACCGCCGCTTCGGCGTCAAGCCCGCCGGCTCGGTGGGCGGCGATGTCGGCTCGGTCCAAGGCAATCGCCGAGACCGCAACGTCGTACTCAGCCAGCGCATCTTGCAGCGCAGTGCCCGCATCGACGGCCTCGCCGACAAGGCGCTTGATGATCGCGCGAAGATCGATGTAGACCGCGTCGGGCCGCGTCTTGGGGTCGACCTTTTCGCCTTCGGCGAGGATCGGTGGAGGCAGCGCGGCGGCAACCGCACGAGCCGAGATGCGGTCCAGCAAATCGGTCTCGGCTTCCTTGGCGGGCAGCAGCTCGGTGCCGTCGAGCTCGCCATCTCCCCACCGCTTGCTGGCATTGTCTCGGACCTCGCCGCGAGTCTGGGCCGCTGTCCACGCGACAAGGGCCCGGTCCTGCGCCGCGAGCTTGCTGCCCGACAACTTCTGGTCCAGGGCCGCCACTGCATCAGCGCGAGCAGACTCGGCCCGCAGTCGCGCGCGCTCCGCTTCTTCTGCTGCCTGTACCCCCTGGCTCGCATTCGCGAGCTGGGCCTCGGCGTCGACCACCGCTGCGGCCATCGCGTCCCGACGCGCGGTAGCGATGTCCCGTTCGAGCACCAGCACTTGGTGTCGAGCGAGCGCCAGTCCCGGTTCGGCGGGTTGTTCACCGACTGCGGACCCCAGTCGTTCCAGCTCAGCGCTCGCCAGCCTCAAGCCGTCCCGCAGATCACGCAGCTCGCCTGCGGGCGCCGCCGACTCGACCGCGAGCTGGGCGTTCAACTCCGGGATCCGCACCGTCTCGATCCAGGCGATCTGGGCGGCGTCGACGGCGTCGATGGACTCCAAATCAAGGAAGGGACGAAGCAGGTCTAGTCGCTGCATCGCCGCTGATGCACGTTCGGGCTCGGCCAACGCCTCGAGGATGTCGGACACGTCGGGCCGCGCCGAACCGGGAACCGTGGCCTGCCTCTGCAGTGCTGTGACGAGGCTCTCGAGGGCACTGCGATCGGCGTCCACCCTTGCGGCGGCGCGCAGGCCTTCGACGTCGTCGGGTGCTGTGCTCGCATAGCGGTCCGCCATCGCCTGCAGCGCATCTCGCTGTGGAGTCAGTCCCTGTGCAGAGAGCTCGGGGTGCACATCAATGAGCGCTCGCAACCCCAACAACAGCCGCCGCTCGAGCGCATCGGCGGCGTCTTCGCTGTCGAGTGCGGCTGTGGTTGCCGCAGCCAACCGCTTGGACCGAGCCGGTGCACCTAGATTCGGGGCAACGGCCACTCGGTCTGCGGCGCGTTCGGCAGCCGCATCGTCCAGCTTTTGCAAGCGCCCCAGCAACACAGCCCGGCGGTCGAGTGCCGCCATGGACAAGTGTGGAAACGCCTCGTCCAGCGGAGTCTCGCCTGCAAAGTACGCGGTGCGCGCGGTGCTGCGAGCCTCTGCAGAACGCGCTCGCGCCGCCAAGTCAGGCAGTACGTCTTGCTCGGCAATTGCCCACGCAGCATCCGGGTCATCCGGGTACTGGGGCGATTCCGCGAGGGCCGTGCTGGCAACCAGGGCAAGCACAACCGGCAGGGTCAAACGACTCACGGCGCCAATGATACCGACTGTCCCGGTTCGTGGGGTAATCTGACCCCATGATGCGCTTGCTGACCCCACCTGCTGTTTTGCTCCTGGCACTTGCTTGTGCCCAACCCGCTGACGAGACCGGCATCGACGGACCTGGACTGTCGATCCTGGACACGCAGATGCCTCCGACGCCAGCAGATACAACGACGAGCATTCGATTCATGCAGATGTCCCCAGACATTGCACTCGGCTGCGGCGAGACCGACCCCGAAACGGGGGAGCAGGAATACAAAGCCTGCCTCGACGTCTACGCCAACGGCTCGCCGGTAGCGCTGACGACGGCCTTTCCCTACGGCGCGTCGACTGCATACATCCCCGAGTTCCCAAGTGGGCCGACAGGCTTGGCGTTGCACGCCACGGGATCGGCAGACCAATCGTGGCTCGCAGACGCAGACGCGTTGGCAGCTGACACCCCGACGACCATCATCCTGCAGGGCTCCTCTGGAGTCCTCTCCCCTGCCCCCACCATCAGCCATGCGGTGCTCGACGATGCCGAGCTGGTCACTCCGGCCGAGGGCATGCTGACGCTGCGCATGCACCACGCTGCGCTCGGAGGCCTCGAAGCCCTCCCCATCCACATCACCGATCACACGGGCGCGACCATCACTCTGCTGAACTGGGGTGTGCCTTCGGTCATCGAGGTGCCCATCGCCTCATTTGACGGCGATGCTGACGGCACAGCGGACAGCCACCTGTGGTTCGTCGACCTCGAGCCCGCGGGCCTAAACAAGCTGCCGGTCCTGTTCCACACCGACCTCGATCTGGACGGAGCCTCCGACGGCGACATCTTCGACGTGTTCGTGTTGTTCCAGCCGTTCCCGCTGGGTCACCCCTATGCGCCAGGCATACCGATTTTTCTGGCTCACAGCCTGACATCCCAGGTTCCCGGCCAGTTTACGCCTCCCTCATAGGGCGACTGCAAGACGAAGCTCGCCGCGCGACTGAATGCGGTGTAAGAGTGCCTTGCATGCGCGCTCTCCTCCTGCTTTTTCTGCCACTGCTGTTGCTGGGCTGCGACCCCACCGAGGTCGACGAGACAGACTCTGGCGACGGCGGTGAGGACACCGAAGACACCGAGGACACAGAGCCTGTCCCCATCGACGAAGACGACGACGGCTACCCACGCGAGGTCGACTGCGACGACACGAACCCCGCCATCCACCCCGACGCCACCGAGGTCTGCAACAACATCGACGACAACTGCGACGACGTCATCGATACAGACGCTGTCGATCAAAGCACCTGGTACACCGATGCAGACGCCGATGGCTTTGGCGACCTGGCCACGACCCAATCCAGCTGCACCCAGCCCGCCGATGCCGTCGCAGATTCCACCGACTGCGATGACACCGACTCGGGCACGCACCCGGGCGCCGACGAGCTGTGCGACGCCGCAGATCGCAACTGCGACGCAGACCCCATCGCGGGGGCCATCGACCCCGACACTTGGTACGCCGACACCGACACCGACGGCTATGGCGACGCCTCGGCCACGACGTCTGCGTGCACGGTACCCGCCGGCTACCTCGCCGACTCCACGGACTGCGATGACTCGGCCATCGACGTCCATCCCGGCGCCATTGAGGTCTGCAACGCCGTCGACGACGACTGCGACGGAGACGCCGACAGCGACGCCACCAACCGCATCGACTGGTACCTCGATGGCGACGGAGACAGCCATGGAACGGCGACCACCATCGCCGAATGCCTGATGCCGGCCGGCTATGCTGCTCTATCTGGAGACTGCGACGACGCCAGCAACCTGACCTACCCCGGCGCTGCCGAGCTGTGCGACCTCGAGGACAACGACTGCGACGGGACCATCGACAACGACGTGGTGACCCAGGATTGGTACGCCGACAGCGACACCGACGGCTTTGGCCTAGCGAGCGACAGCATCAACGACTGCGCGCCTATTGTCGGTCGCGTGCTCGACAGCTCCGACTGTGACGACACCAACGGGGCGGTCTTTCCCGGCGCCGAAGAGCTGTGCGACGCACTCGACCGCAACTGCGACAGCGACCCCATTGCGGGGGCCACCGACCTCGACACCTTCTATGCCGACACCGACGGAGACACCTGGGGCGATGCTTCCTCCACCGAGGATGCCTGCACGCCTTCGTCCGGCTTCGTCGCCGACAACACCGACTGTGACGACAGCCTCGCCATCGTCTTTCCGGGTGCCGAAGAGCTGTGCGACCCACTTGACCGCAACTGCGATGCAGACCCCATCGCCGGCGCAACCGACACGAGCGACTACTACCGAGACAGCGACACCGACGGCTACGGCGACGCCGCCGACGTCACTGCAGGTTGCACCGCACCGGTGGGCTACATCTCGGACAACACCGACTGCGACGACACCACAGGCGCCATCAGCCCCGCCGAAGTCGAGGTCTGCGACGCTGCCGACACCGACGAAGACTGCAACGGCAGCGCTGACGACCTGGATAGCGGCGCAACCGGCACCACGCCCTATTACACCGACGGCGACAGCGACGGCTACGGAGACAACGTGCCCGCGGTGGGGCTGTGCGACCCGGGCAGCAATCTGTCGCTCACCAATGACGACTGCAACGACGGCGACCCTGGCACGCATCCTGGCGCGATCGACACATGCGGAAATGCCATTGACGAGGACTGCACCGGGGTCGCGGACGAAGGCTGCCCCATCGACCACTGCGACAACCCCATCATCTCGGCGGACGAGACCTGGGCTGCATCGAGCCTTCACAGAATCGGCAGCTGCGACATCTTCGTCGGTGGCGGCTCCAATCCCCTCCTCACCATCGAGCCGGGTGCCGTTGTCGAGTCCACCACCGGTGCGCTCATCATCGGAATCAGCCCCGGCGGCGGGCTTGACGCACAGGGTGTGACCTTCACCTCTGGGCGCGCCAGCCCAGCCCCTGGGGATTGGGAGGGCGTGCTCTTTGATCCAACGGTGGACGTGGCCCGCACCACACTTGACGGGTCGGTCATCGAGTACGCGGGCAAGACCAGCTTCCGCCTGCGGGACGCAGGGCTGTACATCCGCGACAGCAATCTGGTGGTCGACAACGTCACCATCCGCGATTCATCGGGGGTCGGTGTCTTCGCCTACGGAGTCAACGGCAGGCCAAGCATCCTCAACAGCCTCATCGAGAACAACGGCAGCAACGGCATCTGGCACGACCACGGCGCATTCGCCGAGCTGTCCGGAAACACCCTGTCCAACAACTCAGGCTCGGCCATCAGCCTGAGCAACCACGCCAACATCAACACGGGCACCGGCAACGTGCTCACTGGAAACGGGCGCGACGGCATCCTGGTTCGGGGCGGACTCACCATCGACTCCGACGTGCACTGGGCCGACATCGGCAGTTTCCCGGGCGAGATCCCTTGGATCATCACCAGCGACCTGCTCGTCTATTCCGTGGCCGGCGCGACGGTCACCATCGAAGACGGCGTCACCGTCGAGTTCGACACCGGCGCCAGCCTGACCATCGGCAGCACCTCTCCAACTGGCCTCGGTGGACTGTGGATCGACGCTCCAAGCACCGGCGTGTTGTTTACCTCGCACCAAGCAGTCAAGAACCCCGGCGACTGGGAGCGCCTGTTCTTCGACGACGGTCACGACCCAAGCCTGAGCAAGCTGGTGGGGCTCGAGGTCAGCTACGCGGGCGCATCGGGCTTTGATGCCATCCGCGACGAGGACGGCGGTCTGGTCATCGAAGACTGCATCGTGCGCGACAACCTCAACAACGGCCTGTTCACCCGCAACGGCGCGCCGGACATCCAAAATTGCCACTTCGACAACAACGGCAACTACGGCGTCTACGCCGAGAACTCAAGCATTGCGGTCTTCGCCAACAACCTCGTCGAGAACAACGCGAACGCCGGCCTGATCGTCTGGCCCAATGGGCCGGCTGGAATCCAGCCCAACAACAC
>CAYYHT010000490.1:0-6060 GCA_964471355.1 uncultured Enterobacteriaceae bacterium | reverse complement strand
TGGCGATGGAAGCGCCCTTGCCGATCACCTGCTGACCCGTCGATCGACGTGGTGGGTCGTGTTGCTGGTCACGGGCATGCTTCAGATCGACTGGTTTCGGGCCGAGTGGGGTGATCTTGTGGGCCTTCTGGCCACACGCCCTGCCGATCCGTGGAAGTTGGCTTCCGAGCAGCCGGTCAACACCCAGGAAGTGACGCTGCAGGTGGCGCGCATGGCTGAGCTGTGGGCACGGCGCGCCAGCCGGGTCTTTGGTGCGGCGGCCATCGCCATCTACGCGCCCGACCCCGATGAGGAGTACATCTACAGCTTGGCCACTCATGGCTATGATCGGCATGCCTACGATGCTGGCCAGAGCGACAAACCACCGATCGAGGGCGTGGGCCTGGGCCTGACCGCCAGCTTTGTGATGAGCTCGGCCTGGGGCGGCGGGAAGGGTCCCGTGGTTGTTCGACGAGTGGCAGATCGGACCGCCCTGCGCGAGCGCTACCGCGACCTCGGCTTTGATGAGGACCAAATCGCAGCGGACAAGCCGGCAACCGATGGACCGTTCCAACACGAGCGCTTCTTGCTGCCCGAGCTGGCGGAATCTGGAAGCGCTGGGCCCTGGATGTTCACCTGCCAACGCCTGCCGGCACAGCTGTCGCCCACGGGCCGCAACCTGGTGATCCGCTTGAGCGGCCGCACGAACTCCGAGCTGTGGAGCAGCGCCCCCGAACTGAGCCGCGGAGGACGCGACCAGCGCGCGCGGTTGGCGATGCTATCCATGCGCCTGCATGCCGAAGTGGTCCGGCTGTTTGGCGAAGGCATGGCGCTGTGGCGACAAGGCCTGCGCCGTGAGCTTCTGCGTGGACTCACGGGAGACATCGACTGGGCCGGAGTCTGCCGAAGCATCGCGTCGTGGTGCAGTGCCCGTGCGGTCACACTGTGGAGGCTTGACGGAGGTGAGCTGGCTCTGTTGGCTTGGTCGCCACCGAGGCCCGCTCCATCCCTGCGCCTGAGCCCCGGTGAGGGGCTCGATGCGCGCGAGATGCGGCTGCTGTCCGCTCCGCTGTACCCCCACAGAGGTGACGTGGGGGACGACGGCTTTCTGGCCTGGCCGGCGGTCGAAGACGCCATCGGCGGTCAAGCCGAGAATGTCGGTACCGTCCCCATCATGCAGGGCAGCCATGCGGTGGGACTTCTGCGCATCGACGGTGCGATGTCACTGATGGCCGGGCACATCCCGCGTCGGGCCAAACAGGGCGCGCTGCACCAGCACCGTCCGGCGTCGACTCCGCGCCATCTGCGTCAGGCGATCGAGGAGGTCACCGACATTCTGGCCCTGTGCATGGGGGCTCCGGCAGCCGCACCGGCGGCCGATTGGAACCGATTCATGGGGCGTGTGCGGCGGGCCGAGGTCGATGCCGACGAGATTCGGGGTCGACTCGAAGCGCTGTATCTGAGGGCATCGACGCGCAATGCCGCAGCCGATGCGGTTGGCGTGCATCGAAACACCTTCCGCCGGCATCTCGATGCGCTCAAGAAAGTGCTCGGCGGGCCTACGCCGTGGACGAGCTGAGCGCCTAGTTCATGTCCACTTCGTCGGGGACCATCGTCCAGGCGGCGCTGTGGCAGCCGGCGTCGAGGTCGTCCCAGTCCGGGTTCGGCATCTCGTAGACGGTGCCCACATCCTTTGCGTCCGTGGCGACGGTACAGAAGTACAGGGTGCGCATGTCGTCGCGAATCCAGTCGAAGCGGCTCCACATGCCGGGGCTGTCGGCGTTGGCGGAGTCATTTTCGGCCAGCACGTACATGATGATGTTGTCGTGCCGGGCGATGTGGAACTTGGTGACCGCCCCATCGGCGTCGGTCTTGGTCCACATGTCGGCGCTGATCATGTGGTTGGTGCCCATCTCGTCATTGAACTCGCCGATGATGCCCAGGTCGGCCTCGAACACGGGAATGTCCTCGAGCGCGGTGGTGGCGCAGCCTGACATGGCGCTGAGGGCGAGTGTGGCGGCGGCGAGGCGAAGAACGGACATGGGTTTCTCCCTGATGTCAGCGTACCTAGCCCACAACGGGCGCACCCGCACGAGTCGCAGCAACATGCCCCGGGCGCCAGGAATTGCTATGTGGGTCCCCGACGCGCACGGAGACGCTGGATGACTCGACAAATGCACACATGGCTCGCTGGATTTGCCGTCCTGCTCTCAGGCTGCTCGGCCAGCAATGACCTGACCATTGAGGACGCCGCATTCACCCGCGCCGATCCGGCTGGCGAGAGCAACAGCGGCCACACCGTGGTCGGTGATTGCTCGGACGATGGCAGCACCTGGGATGACGCCACAGCCCACATCACCTTGGTGCAGCAGGGCGGAATCTCCACCGTCACCATGCAGATCCAAGGGGCTCGGCCCGACACCCTGTTCACGTCCTGGCTGCGCCTGCGGGGCACCGATCCCGAGACCGGCGAGGACTACGGCGGCAATCCCATCAATGGTGCCGGCTCGACGCCGCTCGCCCACTCCGATGACCTCGGCATGTTGGGCATGATGGCCCCCACCGAAGGCGAGACCGAGGCCCCAAATGCGGGCTGGACCGATGCCGACGGAAACGGCAGCCTGGTCGTCGAGACCGATTTTGAGGTGTACGGCGGCAGCTATCCCTTCGACAAATACCACCCAGCCTTTGAGCCGGTGCCCACAGTGACCGCTCCCGATGGTCCCTTCCTGGTGCGCTTGGCGTCCCACTGCACCGATGGACTCGCTCACGGTCTGCGTGGAGGGGACCGCGAGACGTGGTTCAACTGGTCCCCATAGTCTTGATGGTGCTGTTGTCGGGCTGCAGTACCTGCCCGGCGAACCCTGCAAGCGCCATGATCTGCGACGGCCTCTCGCCGTTTGACGCGCTGTCCGATGATGCCGTCGTGCCTGTGGTCTTTGGCAGTCAGGGGGGCTTTCACCTGCTGCTCGCCGCCCGGGCCCACGACATCGCGCCCGGGTCGTCGAACTTGAACCGAGGCTTCGCACGAGATGACCTGCCGACAGTCACCTGGGATGTGAACTCGCCCGACGAGCGCCTGACCGCCGATGAGCCCCGCCGGGTCGTCGCCGAACGCTCGGACGATGGATGGATTCTGGGGCCGCACACCGTGGTCCTCCACTACTTCGAAGACCCTCCCGCTGAATTCGACCCCGACGCGCGCCAAGCCGAGCTTGAGGCCCTGCCCATCACGGTGTCGGTCCAGGTCGAGGACGCATGCGGCAACGTCGCGAACGACGAAATCGAGCTGTCGATCGACTTCGAGGACTGATCCTGCGCAGTCGCTATTCGGCGGGTCCTTTCACGTGTTCGTCGAACCACTGCAGCTGCTCCCAGAGCACGTGTTCGACGCTCTCGCGGGCGCGGTAGCCGTGGTCCTCGAAAGGCAGCAGCACCAGTCGCGCGGTGCCTCCCGAGCCACGCACGGCCTCGAAAAAGACCTCGGATTGGAAGGTCAGCGTTCCTGGATTGGAGTCCGCGTCGCCGTGGATGATCAGGATGGGCTCGTTGACCTTGTCGGCAAAGAAAGTGGGCGACACCTGGATGTAGGTGTCGCGGGCTTCGAAGAGGGAGCGTCGCTCGGACTGGAAGCCGAAGGGCTGGTTGGTCTTGTTGTACGACCCGCTGCGAGCGATGCCGGCCTTGAACAGGTCGGTGTGGGCCAACAGGTTCGCCACCATCAGGCCGCCATGACTGTGGCCCATGACGCCGATTCGGTCCGGGTCCGCCACGCCGATCTCAATCGCCTTGGCCACTGCCGCCTCGGCGTCCGCGACGAGCTGCGGCACAAAGGTGTCGTAGGTGGTCTCGGGGTCGCCGACCATCGGCATGGCGGTCCGGTGGAGCACCGCGTAGCCCTGCAAGAGGAAGAACAGATGAGAGGGCCCGCCAAACCGGTCGAAGCGCTTGGTGGAGCCCCGCACCTGGCCGGCCGTGGCCGCATCTGAGTACTCGAGGGGGTAGGCGTAGACCACCGTCGGCAGCGTGTCGCCCTCTTTGTAGCCGGGGGGCAGGTACAGCTGGAAGCTCAGAGGAACGCCGTCGTCGCGCTCGTAGTGCACGATGCGCTTGGTGACCTGCCGGAGCTGCGGCGTGGGGTCCTCGAACTGGGTCACAGGCTCGAGGCTGACCGCCAGGGACCCTTCTCCTTCGGCAGCCTCGACGGGCTCTCCGAGGGTGGCGAGGTGGTAGTTGGGCACGTCCGCCGCGGACTCCGATCGCATCACAAAGTGGGTCTCGTCGGACGCAAAGGCCACGAAGTACTCGTAGCGATTGGGATCGGCGCGAAACAGCCGCTCGACCTCGCCGGTGGCCATGTCCCGCAGGTCGAGGAAGGGACGGTCGCCCTTGGCGGTGGCACCAGCGCCGCTGAAATAGACCGAGTTGCCGGACTGCCGAAGGACCGACTGCCCGTTCTTGAGGGGGCGGCGCAGGGGCGAGCCGGGGGAGTTGTAGCGGTCCTTTTCGTTGCCGTCGAACCACAGGCGTGAGGTGCCCTTGTCGACATCGAGCAGCCATGTGTAGCGCCAGCGCTTCATGCGCTCGCGCTGAGTCAGCATGAGGGTGCCGCCATGCTCGCCCCAACCGCCGCGCCAGTTGCGAATGCGATGCTGGGCGACAAAGACCTGCTCGGGTTCGCCCGAAAAGGGAGCGTGCAGCCGCATGAGCCGGTCGCGGTGCGGCACTTCGGCGGTGGGGTCTCCGCCGTCGAGCGCCTCGACCCAAAACAGGGTGTGCGGTGCGGTCGTGCGCCAGGAGGTGCCGCGCTGGCCCGTGGGCACGCCGTGAATCGGCACCTCGTCGGCCAGCGGGACCGAGTCGATCGACTGCAGCAGCTCGCCCTTCTTATTCCACACCTCTATTTCATGGCCAAAGCGCCACCAGGGCACTTCGTGAGACCACGGACCGACCATGCGCTCGACCAGCAGGTACTTGCCATCGGGCGAGAACGAGGCGGTGGCGTAGATGTCGGGCTTTCCGATCGGTGTGAGCTTGAGCTTGCGGGGGTCGACAACCACCAGCTCGGAGGTGGCGTAGTGCTCGAATAGCGCGTCGTCGTGCGCGGTTCGAAGCAGGTTGCGGGACTCGTAGGTCGAGCGGGCGATGTCGCCAGCACCCTGCAAGGTCTTGGGGCCGACCGGAATGGCAGGGGCCTGAGGAGCGGGGCCGCGTTCGGGAACGGCGCGGACAAGCAGCCGTTTTTGGTCGGGCATCCAGCGCACGGCTGGACCCAGCAGCGGGTTGAGAGCAACCCCCTCGATCTCGGACAGCTGGCCGCTCGTGTCCCCGACCCACAGCCCGATGTGGTCCGCCTGCTCGACGCTGAGAGCAAATCGCTTGCCGTCGGCGGTCCATGATACGCGCAACACCTCGGCATGTTCCGGCAGCTCGAGGGCCAATTCGGCTCCGCCGTTGACCGGGACGATGCGGGGGGATGTGCCCCCGTGGCGGCCGTGGATGCCATTCACCAACGGGTCCACGCGCATGCCCGCGAGCTCATGCCACGGGGCGGCGAGCTCGGCGAGTGGCGGGTAGCGGACCGGATCGGCCAGCAACAGGTGCTCGCCCGAGGGGGCGGTCCACACGCTGGGCAGCTGCGGCGCGTGCAGGACGTCGAGCACGTCTTGAGGCGGGGTCTGCCACTCGGTGGCTTGGGCGACGACTGAGAACAACAAAGCGAAGAGCATTCGGGCACCGCCAAACGTTTTTTTTGTAACCGGAGGAAGGGAGCCGCGTAACGGGAGACATGCTGCTCATCATCACTCTCTTGGCATGTGTACAAGTCGACGGCGGTGACTCCTTGAGAGACACCAACGACGACACCGGTCTCACCTACACCGAGGCGGACGCCGAGGTGGCCGACATCGAGGCCGAGGGCGTCGCCTGGCTCGACGGTGACGCTGATGTGAACCTCCACGGAGCCACTGAGCTTCCGGTGGATGTCGAGAACACGGGGACAGATCCCGTGGATACCGGCACCGGTGGCGTCGCTCAGGCGGACTTTGCGCTGATCGATGAGAACCCCGCGTCGGCGACCTA
>CAYYHT010000489.1:0-6079 GCA_964471355.1 uncultured Enterobacteriaceae bacterium | reverse complement strand
GACATGACCCACCGGATCATCAATCCGACTCGATGGTTCAAACCCTTGCCCCCGCACGATCAATGGGATGCGGATGGTCCCGTCGTGGAGCAGAAAGCCGTGCGTCTGCTCGCCCCCGTCTCCCATTCCCTCGCCGTGATCGGCGGTGATGACCACGATGCTGTTGTCGTGGTGCTCATCCCACCATTCGATCAGGCGCTCGACCTGCGAGGCGGCAAACGCGATCTCTCCGTCGTACAGCCGCCCGCTGTGCTCCTCATCGAAGGGTGCTGGCGGGGCATAGGGCCAGTGGGCATCGAACAAGTGCACCCACGTGAACACCGGGCCACTGGTGGCGGCCAGCGAGTCGAGAGCGTCGTTGACCACCTCGTCAGCGCTGCGTTCGTCCCGCCAATCAAGCTGCGTGGGCAGGCCTTGCAGAGGGTCGTGGTACTCGTCAAAGCCCTGATCGAAACCCCACCGGCGCTGGGTCGGAAATGCAGCAGTGAACGCCAGGGTGGTCCATCCTGCGTCCTGAAAGCGCTCAGCGAGCGTGATTTGTTCCTGGCCCAGCAGGAAGTCACCGTTGTCGCGCACCCCGTGCGATGGCGGTGCCTTGCCGGTGAACATGGTCGAGTGACTTGGGATGGTCAGTGGAGCCGAGGAGTAGGCACGGGTGAACACCGCCCCTTCGCTGGCAAGTCGATCGTAGACCGGTGTATCAGCCAGGGCGTATCCATAGGGTCCAAGCCGGTCCGCTCGAGTGGTGTCCAGGGTGATGAACAGCACCGAGGGCGCATCGTCGGAAGGACCTGTGTCGGGACGCGTGCACCCTGAAACGAGCAGCGCGACGATGGGGAGCCAGCAGATGAATTTCACGAGCGCTCAGTATGCCGAGTGCTCATTCCCTTCAGGTCTACCAGTCAGCTTCTTCGGTTGCGGCGTCCGTCTCGGTGAAGTCCTCGGCGGCCAAAGGTTCATCCGCGGCATCGGCAACCGCAACGGCGGGTTCGACCCGAGCGGGCGCATCTGGCTCATCCGTGGGTTCCACAGCGACCTGTGGGATCGCCGGCGCCGAGGCATCGGCAACCGATTCGGGAGCGTCCTCAGGAACAGCCAAGTCCGCCTGTTCGGGAAAGGCCGCGGCGAGAATCTGAATCTGAAGTGTGGCGACAAAGGCGGGAGCCAGGACGCTCGCAAGGGGCACCACGGAGAGGATGAACACGGTCAACATTCCGAGCAGACCAATGCCGGCGTACCAGAAGGGTCGCATCATGGCGTCATCGAGCACGGTGTCCAGCGCCTCGCGCGGTCCGTAGCCCCGAGTGCTGACCAGGGCCGTGGCCGAGGGCATGACGATGCCAAGCAGGGTGCCCGGAATGGTCAGCAGCGCGGCCAAAGCCAACAGAACCACCTGCATGCGGGGGTCGTTCATGGTGAGCGCGGCGAGCACAATGGGCACAGGCAGCACCAGGGAGCCTGTAGCAACAACCACCTGCACAAAGAAGTTCGTTATCGCGACGTCGCCTGCGCGGTCAAAGGCGTCATCGAAGGCAGACAGTGCACGATAGCCATTGCCACCTGTGTGCTGGCTGTACGCGGCCCTGTGGAGGCTTGCCTGCATGAGCGGCTGCCCGACGAGCACCGCCAAGGACATGGTCACAACCACCAACGCCAAGCTCATCATCGTGCCGATCATGAGCAACTGCAGGTTGCCGCTGACGGCGACCACAAAGACGGGCATGTAGCCAGTCATCAACGCACCCAAGATCAACAGGACCATGGCGGGCCCGAACAGCAGGCCAGCCAACACCGCTCCGCCGAGGTTGCCACGAAGCTCTGCCACGGCCGAACTGATCACCGTCATGGCGCCTGGACGTTCGTGATCTGTAAGCATTCCCGATTCGGAGCCACCCGTCGCCGCCTGGCTCTGAGTGACCCCCCAGGAGTCAGCAGGAAGCGCTGCTGCGTCGCCGACCAAGCTGTCGTAGTGGGCACGTTGACTCGCGGCACGGGCCGCTCCGAGGCGGCTGAGCCCCCGTGCAAACAACAGCACCGCAGCGATCATTACGCCGCCGACGCCGAGCCAGAATGCAGCTACGCCCGCCGCGATCGGGACGCCGATGTTGGCGGGAAGCTCACGCCAGGCCTCGTTGCCTCGCAGGATCAGCGACGTCATGCCGAACCACAGTGGCAAGCCCATGACCATCGCCGTGCCGCAGCCGACCTGAATCCATCCCGACGCGCCCTCACGCGGCTCGTCTGTCGCACCGTTCACGCGTTCGCCCCACCGGCCCCCGGCGGTTCCGGCGCTGGCGTTGGCACCGGCAGGCCCTTCGCCCGAAGCTCTTGATCCGGCAGGCCATCCATCGGCCACGGCTGAAAGCCCTTCCAGTCGATGCGACTCAGGACCCATACACCGAGCCCCAGCATGACGAAACAGCCCCATTGCGCGGGGGTGAGGTTGAAGTAGCGCACGTCTTGGTGGTCGAGGTCGTTGTTGCGCAGGAAGTCGAGGCCAAAACGGACTGGCGCATAGACCACGGCGAAGACACCGGTGAAGAAGCCCGGGGGCCGGTCGACCCGGCCGAGGGACCAAAACGCACCGGCGACGGCGACCATAAAGGCGGCCTCGTACAGCCCGAGCTCATGCCGGACGCAGGCCTGTGCGACCGAGCCATCGGCCAGTCGATAGGCCGGGAACTCCATGCCCAGAGGGAAGGTCGTGCAGCGCCCGATGTGATCGTGCACGACTCCGCAGCCCACCCGCCCCAGGAACCAGGCAAAAGGAAAGCCGAAGGACACGACATCGGCGTAGCGCCAGAACGGTCGTGGGCGGATGTAGTTGAAGAAGATGATGGCGCCCAGGACAGCGCCCATGAAGCCGCCAAAGGACGAAAAGCCCTGCCAGACCCGCAAGATGGACATGATGCCGTCTTCGCTAAGGCGCTCGGGGAAGTAGGCCACGACGGTGAAGACGTGCCCAATGAAGAACCCCATGACGACGGTGAAGACGCATGCGTCGACCACATCGCGTACTTCCATTCCGAGTTGGATCGCGCGGTGACGCGCCACTTCCATGCCGACGATGAATGCGAGGCAGACCAGTGTGGCCCATGGATCGAGCGGGATTTCTCCAAGACCGGGAACCTCGAAGGTGTAGACGCGAAGCGCAAAGAACGGGATTGCGGCGAACAGCGGACCCTCCGGGAGTCCGCCACACTAACCGACACCACGGACGGCAGCGGGTTTGTTGATGTTTGTCAGCCCGCGAGCAAACTCGCGACCAGCCCGACGAGCAGCGGCAAGAAGCTGATCTTCAGCAGCCAGCTGTAGCGAAGATACAGTGGCGGGCGGTTGTAGAAAGCCAGCACTGGGGCGGGAATGGCGCTGCCTCCGGGCACCTGCTCTTCACGCATCCACTGCCCCACAATCTCGTTGTCAGGTCCCTCGTCGAGCAGCGAGCGCACAGCCAGCAGCACCGGCAACAGCACGGGAATTCGCCCCAAGGCCGCCACGGGTCCAACGGCGGGAACCGCGGCCAACATCACAGCACCGATAAAGGCTGGGTGGTCGCTGACCGCGTGCATATTCCACACGAGCAGGGCGACGGCGATGCCGGTCAGGAACTCCCAGCGGCCCTCTTCGTTGACCACGCTCGCCAAGCGGAACTCCGACTTCACGGGCATGGGTGCCAGCACCTGGCTGAGCACGTGCGCAATGCGCAGAACAAAGATGGGGAACAACACAACAGTCATCCACATCGCGCCTGTCGACGCGGCCGTCACCTGGAATTGATGGGCCCCGCTGACCACGCCAGAGACACCGAACCAGCACAACACAATGCCCAAGCGTCCAAGAAACTGGGACAGGTAGACCGAGAAGCTGCCCACCAGAGACTCGCGGGCGGCCTCGAGCTGGGAATCGTCAAGCCGTCCGTCCTCTTGGAGCAAGCGATAGCCATGGACACTGGCCATGCCCTCGTCGGCCAAGATCACGGCGCTGCCTACCAGAGCCACCAGCGCCATCACAAATGCAGCCCACAGGGCGGTGGGAGATGCGTACAGCGCCGAGACCATCAACATGGCTGCGAACGCCTGACCCGACCACGTATAGGTCAGGCGAGCCATCGGCAGCATGGTCTCGAGCATGGCGCTGCCACCGATGTTGATCGAGTGTCCGAGCTCATGGGCTCCTACAGCCCAGCTCGATGGGTAGCGCTTCTTCCACGTGCCCTCGGTCAGCGCGATGAAGCCCACTCCCGGCCAATAGCCATCGGCCCCGCCGTGAGGGTCTGGATGCACACCCACGTCGACAGGCAGAAGTTTCCGTGCGATCACGTCTTCAACGAAACGGCCGGTTCCCACGGGCAGAGGCGCATATTCCTTCTCGAGGCGGTTGAGCTGGTAGCGCTGCCACAGCACGGCGACCAGCGACAGCAGGAAGGGCAGCGAGATGACCGCAATCAGGGGCAACCATCGGGCGGTGGTGGCGGCCAGATCGCTGAGCATGGGAAGGGCTCCTGAGGAATGGGTTCCAGGGGCCTTGGACCCTCAGATCCTACATCGGTTCTCGGAACACCCGCTTCAACAGAATCCTGACAGCCGGCTACTGAACCGTGACGCTGACTCCGTAGTGGTCGCTGTAGGCGCCCCGAACGGTGGCGCCGCAGGTACCGATGTCGATATCTTGGTCGAGCACTCGGTTCACATGGGTCACCTCGTCGAAGCCATCGATGAACACGTGATCGATGAGCTTGCCGGTGGCGTCGCTGTCGACGCTGCTGATGTCGTTCTCGGGACAGAAGGTGCAGCGGCCGTCTTGGTTGACGTACGGATTGCGGAAGCGCCCGTCACGCAGCGGTGCGTAGTTGTCGATCTCCTCGGCATCGGCATCGTCGGTCTGCGGACCATTGTTCATGTCGCCCATGAGCACGACCCTGTCGGTGGTCGCTGTCTGGTCGATCCACGCCACCATCTCGTTGACTTCGGTCAGCTGCTCGGCGGTCCAGGAACCCTCGTCCCTGGGGTACGGAATGATCGAGAACACAGCGGTGAGGTGGGTGCAGTACACGTCCACTTCGCCGCCGGGGGCGTCGATCACGCTGTGATGCACCGAGCGGCGATTTGTGGTGCTGGTGAACACCATGTCTTCGGTCGAGATGATGGGGTGTTTGGAGAGGATGCCGGTGCCAAACGAACCGTCATAGGCGAACTCGGTGCTGCCGGCTTCGCACGTGGCGATGATGTCGTCGACGTCCCCGCCGATGTTGGCCTGTACACAGCGCATGCAGCTGTTGCCCAGGGCCAGGAAGTCGAAGGGGCAGGTCCCAATCGCGCAGTCCGGCAGCTCGTCGATGCAGCTGTCACCGCAGTTGGTGTCGATGCACTCGGCCAGGGCGTCCATTTCTCCGGGCGCACATGCGGCATCGGTGCTGCTCTGTTGGCTGGCGGCCGGGAAATAGCTGTGCGGATAAGCATCGGATGCCGCGGCAATCTGGGCCGCCACATGCTCGGGAGCCCAGACCTCTTGCAGGCAGATCACGTCGGCTTCGAGCGCCGCCACCGCCGCAGAGGTGGGCTCGGCGCGCTCATTGGCGCCTGGCACGAACCCAACCGCCAAGCCAGCGTTGTAGCTGACGTAGGTGACGGGATCGGCACCGCCGCAAGCGGTCAAAAACAGCAGGACCAGGGCAACAAAGCGGATCATGGGCGACTCCTGAGCGCCCGCGCATAACCGCCTAGCTGACCATCTCGACATCGCCTGCGAGGATGCGGCGGCGTTCGCCGGATTCAGTCTGGACAACCAGCGCGCCGCTGTGGTCGATGTCGACGGCGAGCCCACTCACATCTCCGACTCGAACCTGCTTGCCCAAGGTCCCAGATCGTTCTCGCCACCGGGCCAGCACGCCGGTCGGGTCCACGGCCGCGCGCTCGATCTCGGCCAGCACACTGCGCACCACATCCAACGCCAGCAGCTCGAGCGGCCGAACCACGCGCCCTTCATCCAGAAGTGGCAGCTCGCGTGCGAGAAGGACATCGCCCACGTCGTGGTGATGCCAAACGTCACCGAGGCCAAGGTGGACGCGTTCGTCGCCGAG
>CAYYHT010000488.1:0-6082 GCA_964471355.1 uncultured Enterobacteriaceae bacterium | reverse complement strand
TCGTCTCGCCCAAGGAGGGGCGAGCTTCGTCTCGCCCATGCGTCCCGACGGGCTTCGTCTCGCCCATAGCTTGAGGTACATTGCGCCAAATTGGAGTCCCGATGCGCCCATTGATTGCCCTCGCCATTCTGTTGCCATCCGCCGCCAGCGCGGTTCCGTTGACCCTCGAACACCAAGGTCGACTGCACGATGCGGCGGGGGACGCGCTCGATGGGCCTCACGACCTGGTCATGACGCTGCACAACGCGGTGTCCGGTGACGCCGAGATCTACTCCGAGACCTTCACTGCGCTCGAATTTGACCAGGGCTACTACCATGTGACCCTTGGCGCGGCAGCGACCATGGACGCGTCGGTCTTTGACGGGGACGATATCTGGCTGGCCCTGACCCTTGATGGCGGCGCCGAGCTGCCCATGCGCGTGAAGCTGTCCAGTGTGCCCTTCGCCATCCGCGCACGCACTGCGGCTACCTTGGCGCCCGGTTCAGTGCTCGATGTCAGCGAGCTGCTGGTCGATGGGACCACCGTCATTGATTCGGGTGGCTTTACCGGCGACAACGACTCCCTGGCCGACATCACGACCTGTGCGGCCACCGATGTGCTGACGTGGGATGGCAGTGTGTGGACCTGCGGTCAGATCAACGTGGACCCGGCTGTGGTCCAGTCTCGCGTGACCGGCGCCTGTGTCTCGGGCGAGGTCATGACCGGCGTGAACGAGGACGGCTCGGTCGCCTGTGTTCCCGACGCCGATACCGCCGACACCGACACCACCTACGACAGCACCGATGGCGTCACCCTCACCGGAACCACGTTCTCTGCTGACACGACCGTCGTGCAGTCGCGGGTCACCGGCACTTGTGGGCCCGGCGACTACTTCAGAGACATCGCTGAAGACGGCACGGTCAACTGCGGCACAGACGCCGACACGATCTACACCGACACCGATGCAATTGGGGCCGTGGCCACTGATGACGCCTACATCCTGAACACCGTGGGGGGTGACCTCGATGTCAGTGGAACCACCACGGCAACCGGCGGCCTGGTGGTCGGTTCGCCCTCCACATGCACCGCAGCCGAAGATACGCAGCTGCGCTTCAGCTCTCCGGGCGGACTCGAGGTCTGCAACGGCGCACTTGGCATGTGGCTGGCAGCACGGGCTCGCCCCATCTTCTGGGAGGGCGGCTGCAGCGTCGACATGAACAGCGGCGCCTGGTACTACTTCTGCACCGACGAGACGACCGAAGAGACTGCGGTTTCCTCTGGCTATCTGACCGTGTCGGCGACAACGGATGCCAACTCGACGTCGACCAACACCGGACGCATCACCGTGATCGTGCCGGGCTGGTACCGCATCACCGCACAGCACGGCTCTTCCGGCGCCACGCAGACACGCTCACAGCTGCGCAAGAACGGCTCGGCCATCTCGTACATCCTGCTGCAGAACTCGACGGCGAACTGGAAGACCACCTACGACACACGGCTCACCTGGATGGACGCGGGTGACTTCTTCAACCACCGCATCTACTCGAACGCCGGTGTGAACTCCAACGACGATGGCGACTACACGGTCGACGGTGTGGACTACCAACGCCGCAACTTCGTGCGCGTCGAGTACCTGGGTACCGACTACTAAGCAGGCCACCTGCCGCGCAGCTACGGGTCCTCGGGCTTGCTCTCGGACTCGGCTTCGGCGGCGAGCATGTCGTAGTAGTTGAAGTCGATGATGCTCGGTGAGCCTTCGTCGCCGACCGCGGCCCTGGCCTTGTCGGCGGCCTCGATGGCGGCGCGCCCCTTTGCCGCCTGAGAGACATTGCTCGTGTCTGGTGCCGCGTCGTGCAATGGCTCAAGCAGGGCGTCGTCGAGCGACTCCACCATGGAGTCATCTAGCGACTCGGCCTCTGGGGCTGGTTGCTTTGGCTGACCCACCAAGTCTTTGGCGAATATGTCCCTACCGAAGAGGGATCTCCTTCTGCGCCGCGAGCCCATCTAGTCTGTGCCACCTGTCATGAGAGGCTTCCAGTCTACAGCAGGTCGTCCATGCGCCACTCACCGGTGGCCATGTCCTGCAGAGTCAGCACAACCGAGCCATCGAGCTTGGGCACCGGCAAGCTCTCGACGGCACGTCCCTTTCCGACGAAGTCTCGGATGCCTCTGGCGGCCTTTCCGCCGATGGTCAGCCGCTGGCCATCAAAGCTCACGTCGCCTCGGAACGCCTGGCGCAGCGTCGCGAATAGCTTCCACTGGTCGGGCTGGGACAGCAGCACGCCGAGTGGACTGATGCGGAACTCGACAATGACCGGGTGACGGATGTTCTGTGTGGTGGCGATCAGGCTGACCCCCATGCGCTTCTGCTTTCGCGGCAGAAAGGGCAGGGTGCGTCGAGGCCGGATCGGCCTCTGCAGGGCGGTGTAGATCTTCCAGGCCACATCGCCATGCAGTCGCAAGAAGGCGCGGTCTTCGAACTGTGCGTGACGGAAGATGCAGGTCCCGTCGACCGCGTCGGGCAGCTTGTTGGGCGCGGTCTCGTGCGTGTTGTGCACCGAAATGGACAGCCGATCGGTGATGGCGCCGTTGAAGATGCCGTCCCGGTTGCGCTTTCTGTAGACCGAGCGCCAGAGCTTGAACTTGGGCCAGATTTCCTGCACCTCGGCCTTGGTCTCGTCGTTGGCCTGTCCCCAGTGTGGCCTTCCGTTGAACGGCTTCATCTCTCGTTTGATCTGCCGGAACAGCTGGGCGCGACCGAGCAAATATGCGTTGTAGAGCGCCACTTCGGGCGGGGGCTTGCCGTGCGCTGCGCGAACCCGACCATCGAGGAAGTCGCTGCCTGGCATGGGGACCTCGATGGTGCACGTGTCCCGGTCGCTCATGGGGGACAGGTAGGCCCCATTCATCGGCACGAAGCGGATGCCCAGCGGAGCCGTGGGAATGGGGACGGTCTTCCAGGCCCGCTGCAGTTTCTCTTGTTTGGGGTTCTTGCCCAGCCGCTTCTTCATCTTGTCGAAGTTCTTGCTGAACAGCTTCAGCAGCGCGTCAATGGCGTCGACTGCCTTGGCCAGTGGCACGTTGACTTCGGTGGACGCCGAGTTCAGGTCCAGGTTCAGCTGCAGCACGTTGTAGTACTTGCCAACGTTGCGCTCGACCTTGGTGGCCATGACGCCGGTCTTCAGGTTGCGCGGGACGGCCGTGATCGGGTTGCTCAAGGCCGACGCGATCACAACGCCTGACGCCAGCCGGCCGACTTTCCAGCTGCCCAGGGTCATGAGCGGTGGACGCCCGGGAGAGGGTTCCCAAGCCGGCACCTCATTGCGTTCGGAGCGCAGCATGCGCCAGTCCCACTCGCCCGTGTCCTCGCGCTTTGACGGCAGCGGAGCCAGGACCATCTCGAACCATTCGTTCTTCTTGAGGTGGTAGCTCAGCAGCCGGCCTTTGACGTCGGACCACCAGTCGGGAATGCGCTTTTCTTCGAGGAAGTAGCCGTCGCGGACTTCGAGCCAGACCGCATAAATGACCCCGACACAGCCGATGCTGACCAGGGCGGTATAGCACTCGTCGTCGTCCTGTACGAGCTCTACCGGAATCGCTGCCCCGGCCTGTGCGGCGTCGAACTTCGCCTTGTCGCTGATGCCGTTGGTGGGCTCGAGCTGCCTCGCCACTGCATTGCCGGCGTCGTCGAAGGTCGCAATCTCGAGCGCCCGCACCATATTGGCGAACCCGGGCTTGGTGATGCCGGAGCCATGGGTCGACGTCGAGAGGGCTCCCACCAACGTCTGAAACTTGCCCGCTCCTAGGTTTCCCAAGCCCTTGGCTGGGGCACGCTTGGGGTCCCGCGGCTTGGGGTCGAGCTCGTCAAAGACCTGGGCCACGGTGCGGCCGGCTCCGCTGCGGTACAGATTGCCGGCTATGGAAGGGTCTTTGAGCAGATTGGTGGGAACGGGTAGAGAGTCCGAGAAGCCCGCTGTCGACACCATCATCGTGTCATCTGTGGGGCCAGGGGCGTCGGACAGTGATCGAGCCGAGCCCACCGGCCGCAGCGACACCCCCTCTTCCGTGGCCAAGTTGAGCAGGTCGAGCAGCTGCTTGATCGTCGATGGACGCTGCACAGCCCCCGGTTCAATGCCGTAGCGCTGCTCGATTTCACGGGTGACCAGTGTCTGTTGGTCCACCGCTCGAGGCCCGTCATCGCCCGCAGCTGGGGCGTCGAGTGCCGCTGCAGCCTCGACCGCAATGCCCGGGTGGGTAGCCTCAAGCCCGATGAGCACCGCCGATTCGATGACGCTGGGAGCGCCACTTGCGAGCAAGCTCTTGGCCTGCTTCATGGCCGCTTCGTTGTAGGTCTGGGGCATGTCTACAAGCTCTCCAGCGTCCAAGCGCCCTGGGCCAGATTCACTAGGTTCAGCACCACATCGCTGCCGCCCGAGCTGCCCAGGAACTTGCGAAGTTCGGTCGCGGTGTCGCCAGACATGCGCAGCGAGTTGCCGTCAAAGGTGCCGATGCCGTAGTGCCGGTTGTTGCGAAAGCTGTGGTACAGCTCCCAGTCGTCGTTCAGCTCGGCGAGCTTGCCGTCCGGGGTGAACCGAATCTCGAGCACCACCTTGTCGACGATGTTCTCGGTCGAGCCAATCATGCTCTGCCCCATGCGCTTGCATTTCTTGGGGAAGAGGAGCTGACAGCGATTCGGCCGCACGGGCTCGGACAGGCTGTCGTACAGCATCTGTGCGAGCTTGCCTTTGATCTTGATGATGCCTCGGTCCTTGGCCACGTAGTGCCGGAAGATGACCTCGCCGCCGATCTCTCCGTCGCCTGCCATGGTCTCGAGACGGTCCAGGCTGTCCTCCATCCAGTCGTCGCCGTCGTCGGCCAGCTCGAGGCCGTGGAAGCTCTGTTCGGGAACGAAGCTGACCTGCCAGACCACCCGCGTCCCCTGGGGGTCGTCGGTCACGGTCAAGACGGTCTCGGACTGGCTGAATAGGTCGCTATTCTTGCTCTTGGACTGCCACTCATAGGGTGGTCGGACCGCCGTGAGTTCCTCGACCATGCTGACGGACTCGCCATCGCCGTTCATGTCGACCTTGATCTGCCACTTCGTGCCCACAGCTGCGGGGCCGCCCGTGACCTTGGCTCCCCACCACTCGCCGAGCTTTTCGGGGTCGCTGACCCATGGCCAGACCTCGTCCGGGGTCTTGCCGGGAACGACACGACTGGCGTGAAAGCCCCACTGCAGCTTGAGCGGCTCGTCGGACGGGCCGGGGATCTTGATCAGGCGCGGTCCGTGCTTGACCTGGAACTTGGCGATCAGCTCGTTGGCGATGCGGGGGTAGGGGATGGGCAGCCCGGCCAAGCGGAAGTCCAGGAACTCGATGCTGGCGTTCTCGGCCACTGCATAGGTCTTGTACAGGGCCACATTGCCGGTGATGCCAGCGAACACCGAGGCGGTCCACTGTGGAGCGTCGAACCCGGCCTTCTTCATGGCCTTGGCGTAGTTGGTGCCGTCGATCTTGTGTCGCTTTCCGCGTGCGAAGTAGCCCAGATGGTGGATGGTGATCTGCCCGCCCGGGTCCAGGTGCGTGTCGAAGATGTCCGAGCCGATGCCCGGCTCAGCCAGCTCGATGAGGATGTCCTCGTAGTAGCCAAAGCCGACCCGGGTCCGGTACAGCTGGCTGTCGCCGCCCTGGGTGAACTTTGCGGGGGCGCCTTCGGCCAACATGAAGGGGCCGGCGCCGTAGTTGTCCTGCAGCCACGCGGCCGCGACCTCGACATCGGGACAGACCACGCCGAGCTCGTCGATGTCGCCTGGCAGACCCAGCGACGCGCGGAAGTCCTTGGCGATGGCGCGCAATGCGACGCGAAAGTCTGGGGCGTCGAGGTAGGGCTTCAACAGGATCAGTTCAGGCATCGGTCCTCCGAGGGTCGGCGATGATAGCGGGGGGTCATGCGCAAGACTGCCACCACCCTGTTGTTGCTGTTGGCAACAGCCTGTTCATCGAGTCCGCAGCAGCCTGAACTCCAGCAAATGGAGGGCAGCGCGATGGGCACGACGTGGCACATTCGCTTTGCGGGCTCACAGCAGGAGTGGGATGCCGCCCG
>CAYYHT010000487.1:0-6087 GCA_964471355.1 uncultured Enterobacteriaceae bacterium | reverse complement strand
AGGTGTCCTCCCAGCTGGCTCCCACAGCCACGGTCGCGCTGACGACGACACTCTGGCTGAACCCGGGTGCAAGCGTGAAGGCGCTGGGTTCGGCGGTGATGTTCTCGCCACAGAAGGTGTTGGTCACGCTCAGGTCCAGGTCGCCGCGGTTGTCGACGGTCAGCGTGGCTGTGACCTCTCCCTCGCCCACCAACTGCACCTCTTTGGTCATGTGCAGCTCGGCGCTGTGGGCTGTCGCGTCAATTCGGTAGACCGACAGGTTGTTCCAGTCGCCCACCCCCAGCAGGTCCCCATTGAGCGACACAGCCATGCTGCTGTCGTCGGCGTCCTCTTGGGCGATGAAGCGAGGGGCGTGCCGGTCGCTGATGTCGTACAGGCGTGTCTCGAACCAGTTGGCGACGACTAGCAAATCACCCTGCACATCGAGTCGGGTGGCCACATCAGCGGCAATGGCAGTCACGTAGATCGGGTTCGATGGATCGGAGACGTCGAACACGTCGATCCAGCCGCTCGAGGCTGCGTAGACCGTCGGGCCCGTGACCGCGATCTGCTGCACCGCACCGCTGAACGCGACAGTACCCAGCAGCGTTGGGGACGTGGGATCGCTGATGTCGACCACCATCAAGCCCCGGTCCCGGTCCCCCACATAGGCCGTGGAGCCCACCACTTTGACGTCCACGGCGTTGGTGGAATCGCCCAGGGTGCCAAGGGTGGCCAAGTCCGAGAGCGAGAAGATGCCCAGCCCGTCCTCTTGCAGAGCGGCAAAGACCAGGTCACCCTCGATCGCCATTCCCTCGGGTGTCAGGTCGGGGCGGGTCGGCCCGACTTCGATCCCGCCGACTCCGTCGATTGCCAACAGGCCCAGACCTCGATTTCGGCCCGCAACACCCACATTTGAGCCATCGATGGCCGAGAAATACCAGTCGCGACCAATCGAGCTGCCCGTCGGATTCGGGTTCGTTGGGTCGGCGACCGACACCGGCGCCATGCCTCGAAGGGTGGCCACATAGAACAGAGCGTCCTGGGCCACGACATCTTGGATGTGCGCTGGTCCCTGGCCAACACGCACTGATCCCAACAGGGTCATCGCGTCCGCGGGATCAACGTCAACGGGCACATCGGTGTCATCAGACGTTTCGTCTGCGGCCGGCGCGTTGCACGCAATCAACGGGAGGAGCAATAGAAGCATGAGTTCCGAGTAGAACGCACCCGTATCGTGATTATTGTGCCCGCAACCAAGGACATCTGATGGCCGACCGTCCCCCCGTTCGTGGCAAGCGCCTGTGGAAGCTTGCATCGATGACCACCTCTGTTGCCGGCGGGGTGGCCAAGAGCCGCATTCGGTCGATGTTCGGGTACAAGGAAGACGAGGCCTCCCTGCGCCGCGAGGCCGGCCTGCGAGTGGCCGAGACCCTCGGCGAGCTCAAGGGTGCGGCGATGAAGGTCGGGCAGATGGCCTCCGCCGCGAAAGATCTATTGCCCCCAGAAGTGGCCGAGGCCATGTCCTCGCTGCAGAAAGACGCCCCGCCCATGGACTACGAGGTCATCGCCGAACAGATCGAGAGCGAGCTCGGAGCCGCCCCCGAGATCCTGTTCGACTGGTTCGACAAAGAGCCCTTCGCCGCCGCATCGATCGGGCAGGTCCACCGCGCTCGCACCGACGATGGCCGCGAAGTCGTGGTCAAGGTTCAGTACCCAGGGGTCGACAGTGCGGTCGACAGCGACCTTTCGCAGGTCAAGCTGGCCCTGCGCCTAGGCGGCTTGATCACCATCGAAAAGGAGCACCTCGACGCCATCTTCGAAGAGCTGCGGGTGCGCCTGCATGAAGAGCTCGACTACTGCAACGAGGCCGACAACATCCGCCTGTTCCGCGAGTTCCACCTGCAGCATGACTACCTCGCCGTGCCCGACGTGGTCGGTGAGCGCTCTGCCAAGCGCATCTTGACCATGACCTACGAGCCCGGCAAGCACCTCGACGAGCTCGAGAAGTCCGACAACGTCGCCCTGCGCAACACCATCGGCACCAACATGGCCAAGATGATTGCGGCGCAGCTGTTCGAGCTCAACGCGATTCAGGCCGACCCCAACCCCGCCAACTACGCCTGGCGCGAGGACGGCACGCTAGTCCTGTACGACTTTGGCTGCGTCAAGAAATACGACGCCGAGATCATGGAGCACGTGCGCGGCATCGTTCGCGGCGCCGAACAGCGTGACTACGCAGCAATCGACAAGGCCATGATTGGTCTGGGACCTCTGCGGCAGAAGTACGCGCCCGTGCCTCCGGACTACTACGACCGCTGGCTCAAGGTGCTGTGCCCGCCCCTATGGGGACCGGGCGAGTTCAACTTCGGCGAGGCCGACATCGGCAAAGATGTCATCAAGCTGATTCCGAGCGTCATCCGCCGCCAGCACATGTGGAAACCCGCTCCGCAGCTCGCCATGCTCGACCGAGCCATCGCCGGTCAGTACGACATTGTGCGCAACATCAAGGCAACCATCCCGCTGCGGCCCATCCTGACAGCCTACCTGTAGAAGAGATGGAGACAGAAAGGTCGGCGAGGCGAAGCTCGCCGCTCCTTGCTAGGCCTCGGCGGTCTCGCGGCACAGCACGAAGTAGCTGCCGAGCTCGACCTTGTCCCACTTGAACGCCGACCCGATGGTCACGTGCTGGCTGACCCGGCGCATGTAGTCGCGGGTCTGGTGGTAGACAAAGAACTGCAGTCCAACCCAGTTCGCACGGACCCACGGCCAATCGCCGGGCACCGGACCGTCGGGCACCGCGTAGTAGTCCACCACGATGGCGCCGCGTTCGGCGGACTCGTCAGGGCTCTCGCGCAGCACGAAGTAGCCCGGTCCAATCAGGGGTCCGAACGGGCTGTTGTTGTAGCCAATCACCGTGCCATCGCCGCCACGAGCCATCCACTTGGTGAAGCGCTTGCCGGCCGTTGGCAGAGGCAACGTATTCAGGCCGCGGTGGGCCACCGGGGTGAGTGCGGTCTCTTGCGGGGGCACGAAGTCGCCAAGGGTCAGCGGCTCGGCGTCGGCGGCAATGTCGTACAGACGAGCTTGAGCTGTCTTGCCGAGGCTGTTGACCGCGCGCTGCCGAGTGGAGTCGTCCAGCTCATCCAGAAATGCAGCGATCTGCCCCAGGCTAGCGCCATCACGAATGTCTTGGTCGAATGTCTCTGGCGTCATCGGTCCCCCAAACTGTATTAGACACTCACTGTGTAATACACCTTGTCCCGATTGCCAAACGCTTGATTAACTTACTGGTTGTGATGCCCATCGAGATTGGGGGTGACGCGGCCAGCAAGCGACTCTGGCAAGCGACGAGCCAGAATCTCGCGAATGTCGCTGGGTCGGTATCGGGCCGAGAAGTGGGTCAGCAGGATTTGCTCGTTCTCGAACAGCTCGGCGCGCTCGATGATCTCGTCGAGGTGCACATGCCCCATGCCTCGAGCGCTCTCGACGCTGACGCGGTCGTCGAGGAAGGTGCACTCCAAGATCAGCAGCTTTGCCGTGCGCACCATCTTCTCGCGTTCGACCACATCGATGAGGGTGTCGCCACAGAAGGCCACCTCGACGGTCTCGACGGTGTTGGTGATCTCGACGCCCTCGGACCGCAAACGGCCGATTTCGGAACCCGGCAGCTCGAGGAACTCAGCCTTGAGCTTCTGTTTGGTGCTGCACAGCGCGTAGCCCACCGCAGGCACCCGGTGCAGAGCCTGGAAGACGCGGGCAGTCCGCCCTCGTCCCAACGGAACCACGTCGCCGGGCTTGACCCCCTCGACCGAGCAGGGCAGCTCGGACTTATCGAGGGCCCGCCACGCGTCGAGCATGCTGTGGAATGCCTCGACGTTGACCGCCGGCATGCAGTACTCGGCGGCACTCATGCCCAACAGATTGCGGGTCGCGGCGTGAAAATGCGCCCCTCCCATATGGTCCACATGGGCATGGGTAAACAGCACCCGCGGCCAGCGAACGGCCGTCTGGGGGCAATGTCCGATGTCGAAACAGAGCTTCCAGCCCGGAAGTTCGATGCAGGTATTGAGTCCACCGACCGATATGGCCACTACCTGTGTGCCTGCGAGATCATGCATACCAGGTGGCTAAGCGATGCCTCGAAGCAGAAGCAACAACGCGTGACAACCCCAACCCTGGTCCCTGCGTACCAAGGAGTACAAGATTCCACTGTGGAGAGGTCTATGAAGAACCCGCTCGTCTTTGTTTCTGGCGCACTCTTGGGAGCCACCCTGGCCTTTGTGCCAAGCGTCGGCGCCGAGACCCCGGCACCCACGGCAGCGCTGACCCCTCCGGTCGCTGAGCCCGCGCTGGACGCCACCTACAACCCCACTACAGGCTTCGCCGACCTGGTCGACAGCGTCTCGGGGGCCGTGGTCGCCATCGAGGTCGAGGGAGAAGAGCGCGCTCCAGAGGTCCCCGAGTTCTTCAAAGACTTCTTTGACGAAGACCTGTTCGAGCCGCGCGTGCAGCGAGGTCAGGGCTCGGGCTTTATTGTTAGCGAAGACGGCTTGGTGCTGACCAACCACCACGTGATCTCCAGCGCGTCGTCCATCACCGTCAAGTTCTCGGACGGGCGCGAGGTCGAAGCCGAGCTGCTCGGAAGCGACGCAAGCATCGACGTTGCGCTGCTTCAGCTGCCCAAGACCGAGAAGTGGTCCTTCGTGCAGATGGGCAACGACGAAGACGCGCGCGTCGGCGACTGGGTGCTGGCCATCGGCAATCCGTTGGGTCTGGGGCACACCGTCACCGCCGGCATCATCAGTGGCAAGGGCCGATCCGTCACCGGCGACACGGTCTACGAAAACTACCTGCAGACCGATGCCGCGATCAATCCGGGCAACTCGGGCGGACCGCTGTTCACCCAGAACGGCGACGTCATCGGCATCAACACCGCCATCATCGCTGGCGCCAACACCGTCGGCTTTGCCGTTCCGATCAACATGGTCAAGGCCGTCATCGACGACCTGCAGACCAATGGTCGTGTCGCCCGTGGGTTCATCGGAATCTCGACTCAGCCCGTCACCCCCGAGCTCGCAGCCGCCATGTCTCTGCCGAGCACCGACGGCGTGCTCGTGGCAAAAGTGCACGAGGGCACGCCAGCCGAAAAGGCTGGGCTGAAAGATGGCGATGTCATCGTGCGTGTTGGAGAGCTCGACGTGGCTGAGCCAATCGCGCTGATCAAAGAGGTGAGCAGCCACGCGCCCGGCGAAGAGGTGAAGTTCACCTTCCTGCGAAACGGCAAGACCAAGACGGTGAATGCCACCCTGACCGAGCGCCCCGACACCGTCAGCGCCACCGACAAACCCGAGCCCACGGAGCCGCAGGGCACAGACGAGCCCGAGGTCTATGCGACCCTCGACGAGCTGGGAGTCGAGCTCGACGCTCTCCCCAAGCGCATGATGCAGGAACTGGGCATCACCGGGGTGATTGTGCAGTCGATCAGCCGCGGTAGCCCGGCCGCCGGTCACCTGATGGCCGGAGACCTTGTGCTCAAGGTGAACGACCACGAAGTATCGAGTGCGGCAGAGGTCGATGCGATCCTGAAGCGAAGCGGAAAGAGTGCCTACTTCCTGATTCTTCGGGGTGACGCCCAGCGTTTCGAGTTCGTGCCTCTAGAAGAGTAGACGCGACAGGACTTCACAACTCGGCAGCGATCTCTGGATTAGGGGGGCCGATGCCTTCATATAGCTATCCTCCGCCCCCCGCGTCCGAGCCCCCAACACCGATTGACGAGCTCGACAAGATCGTCGCAAAGGTCGGTGGCAACAAGGCGAAGTGGGTCGACGTCACCTATGCCAAGCGCATTGAAATCCTGGAGCAGATCCGCAAGGGCACGACGGCCATCAGCGAGGGACTCGTCGCCGATGCCATGGCCAGCAAGGGCCTCGACGCTGACCATCCATGTTTTGGCGAGGACTGGCAGACCAGCCAGTTCGTGTGCCTGTCCAACATCACGGCCCTGATCGACACCTACGCCAGCCTGCGGGACACCGGTGATGTGCCCCTCAACTTCAAGATGGAGAACCGGACGACGGGCCAGCTCGCGGTGCGCACGTTCCCCGG
>CAYYHT010000486.1:0-6095 GCA_964471355.1 uncultured Enterobacteriaceae bacterium | reverse complement strand
ATGGCCGACGGAGCCCAGGTCCAGTTGTCGCGGTCTCCGTGACCCTGGAAGCTGCTGCGTTCGACGGTGATGTCCCGCACGTAGCGATGCAGCAGCGCGCCGCCCTGGGCCAAGTCCAGGCCATTGTCGGTGAACTCGGTGTCGCTGACGGTGACCGAGTTCAGGAACATATTGGCCATCGCCGAGCCCTCGGCCCAGGTGGCGTTGCGGCGGAAGACCGAGTTGGTGACCGTCACATCAGAAACGGCCTCGGACCCTCGGTTGAGGATGGCTCCACCGAGCTGGTGGCTGCCCGTGATGTTGTCGATGAAGTTGCTGTTGTCGATCGACAGGCTGCTGAAGTCGTGGTTGACAAAACCCGCACCCGACAGCGCTGCAGTGTTCGACCGCATGCCGACGCCTTGGAGGGTGATGTCAGACACTCCCGAGAAGTAGGCGGCACCGCCCTCGGCATACTTGGCCGAGTTCCCGATGAGATCGCTGCCCGTCATCGTGAGCGTCGAGACACCCTCGAACCACAGACCACCGCCTGCGTAGTAGGCCTGGTTGCTCACGACGCTGACGTCAGTGAAACGCGCCGACCCTACGCTCTTGGCGACAATCGCGCCGCCCTGGCCACCCAACATCATTGTCTCGACCGGCATGGCCTGGTTGAGTGTGAAGTCAGAGCCAGTGACATCGAGGTTCGACACAGACATGAGGTAGAGCCCGCCGCCCTCCATCAGGCCGATGTTCTCGGCGACAGTGGTGTTCGAGATCGAGACCTGCGCGATGTCGCCCGTGGCGGTGACATAGCCATTGCTCACGTCCTCGTCTTGGCCGCCGCGAATCAGCATGCCGCCCCCAAGGCAACCGGCCTGTCCGCCCGGGTTGTTGCGGGCGATTCGACTGCCAGCGATGGTCACGTTGTCGCCGCCAACGTGGAAGATTCCGCCGCCATCCCAGCCAGTGGTGTTGTCCTCGACGGTCGAGTCGATGAGCTGGAAGTCGCCGACGTCGGCGTTGAAGATGGCGCCGCCGTGGCCGTTGCCATTGGTGTTTTCGCTAAGTGTCGAACCGACCAGAGCAAAGGTGACGACCCCCGAGGTCTCGATGGCACCGCCATTGAAGGCAGCGGAGTTGTCGTGGAAGAGGCTGCCCTCGATGCGCAGGTCGCCACCGATGGCAGCGACCGCACCACCGTTGACCGCCGAGTTGTCGCGGAACACGACCCGCGACAAGACGAGGCCAGTGGAGTCCTCGGTGAACAGCGCACCACCGCGTCCGTTCGGCCCCGTGCCACCGCCGGCGTTGCCGCCGCGCAGGACCACGCCGTCAACGAGGGTGTCCGAGGCGCCAGTCAGGACGTGGTAGATGGCGTCTTCGCCGTCGAAGATGGTCTCGTTGGGCGGCAGGCCCCAGTCGTCCAGCGGACGCGCCTCGAGCTCGGTCTCGGTGCCCACGAAGCCGCCGTACAAGTTGACGCCGGGCTGCAGGGTGACCGTGTCGGTGGGCAGCCCATTGTTGAAGGACCACGTGCCGGTCTCGACCCAGACGTCACAGCGTCCATCGAGCGCCGATGCCGCCGCAACCGCTGCTGCATCAATCGCCGCTTGCACGTTGTCCATGGAGTTGTCCCATGCGCTGCCGTCGCCGGTGCCGCCCATGGTCACGTGGTAGCGACAGATGGGCAGGGTCTCGCAGCTGGCGCCGCCCAAGTCATAGAAGCCGTCGAGGCACTCACAGGTCGGACTGCCATCTTCGATCACGCACTCTTCAGCGCCTTCAAGACAGCCACCCTTGGCCTGGAACTGCACGCAGTCAGGCTCGCAGACACCGTCGGCATCTTCGTCCTGGAAGAACAGCGAGCAGCTCCCGCAGTCGGGGAGCGCGTATCCAGGAGCGCAGTCGCAGCTGCCCGTGTCGCAGCTCTCAAAGCCCTGCTCGAGCTCGCAGTCGCCGTCGCAGCCGTCTCCGCCGTCCTCATCGCCGTCGTCGCACTCCTCGCTGCTGTGCAAGTTTCCGTCGCCACAGGCAAAGGCCTCGCATTGCGAGGTGCAGTCGTCGGTGTCATCGGTGTTGCCGTCATCGCAGACTTCAGCGTTCTCGTTCAAAAAGCCGTCGCCGCACACGTTGAGCTCGCACTTGGAGGTGCAGTCGTCAAAGCCATCGAGGTCGCCGTCATCGCACGCCTCGGCGCTCTCGTTCAGGAAGCCGTCGCCACAGACGTTGATCTGGCACTCTGAAGTGCAGCCGTCGAGTCCGTCGAGATCGCCGTCGTCGCAGACCTCGGCCGGTCCGACGACGCCGTCTCCACACTCCTGCACGCGGCAACCGAGCGTGCAGCTTCCGCTGTCGCTGTTGTCGTCTCCGTCGTCGCACTCCTCGACGTCCTCGCGCAGAATGCCGTCGCCACAGGTGTTGAACGTGCAGGTGTTGGTGCAGGTGTCATGCTGTTCGCCATTGCCGTCGTCGCACATCTCGCCTTCGTCGAGCAGCCCGTTACCGCACTCGGCAGGCACGCAGTACATGCTGGCGCCCACCTCTTGGCAGACCAATCCGTCCGAACAGGCGACGGTGACACAACTTGGCAGTGCATCACTGTCGTTGTTGCAGCCGGACAGGGTGAAGGCGATGAAGACAAGGGCGGTCTGGAGCGTGCGCATGGCGGGACACTACCTCGTCGAAGTGGGCGACTCCACATTCTGGGCGATCTCTGCTTGATTTCGCTGTGCCGCGGTCTCGATCTGATGGACCGGATGCGGCGGAGGACCGCCAATGGCCATCGCCGCTTGTCGGCCCGGAAGCACCGATTCAAAGAGGTAGCGACGGACGGCATCACCAGCCGATGGGCCGAGCTCCAGTTGGCACTGCACGCTTCCGCCGGATTCGACTTTGGGGATCGCTCGCACCGCCTCGGCCAATCCGATGGGCGCTAGGTCCAGCAAGAACGGTCCGGACAGGCCAACGTACTCGGCGCTCACCCAAGCCACGTCCAACCCCAGATGAGAGATCTGAACGGTGTGACGCTTGCCCTCGATCACGGCATGGGCCCACAGATGCACCGGAACAGTGTGCGGAGCAGCCACCCGATGCCAGCCCATCTTGCCCAGCGCGACCAACGCCGACCAAGCAAAGAACGCTCCAAGGGCCACGGCGACCCCTGTCGACAGCGGCTCGACCTGTCCTTCCAGCAAACTCGACGTGCCCACAGCGACGGCCGTGCCGTTGAGCAGGAACACCGCTGCGGCTGGAAGCCAGACGCCCACGGGCATGCCTCGATGGGCCCCTTTGGGGGTCAGCTGGAACACGGCACCTGCCGGGACGACCAGCCGCCATAGCGCGCGCAGCTGGATGCCCAGGTTCACCATGCGGTAAGACTCGCCGCGCACAGGACTGCCCCAGCGACCCGCGAGCAGCAGGTAGACAGACATGTCGATGCCGACATGACCCACGAGCACAGGCACGCCAATCGCGGGCTCGACAGCGACGGGTGCGACCCCAGCCAACACGAACAACGCTGGAGCAACCACCAGAATCAGGTGAGGAATGGCGCCAGCAAAACCCAGCCAGTTGGCCAAGTAGTGCACTCGCTGGCGCCAGCTCAATCCCGGGACCACCAGGGGATTCTCGAGGCGCAGCAGCTGCATGGCGCCCTCGGCCCACCGACTGCGCTGGGTGGCGTAGGCGTGTGGCGTAGCTGGAGCCAACAGGAAGGCCAGCGCCTCGTCCACATAGACCGACCGAAATCCAGCGGCGTGAAGGCGCAGCGAGGTGTTCACGTCCTCGGTGACACTGGCCGTCGCGAACCCGCCAATCTGATCGAGTGCCGACCGGCGCAGCACCGCTCCTGTACCCACGAACACCGGCCCATTGGCCCAGTGAGCGCCGCGCTGCTGGACATGGTGGAACACCCCCGACTCATGCCAATCGCCGATGTGCTGAAAGCTGCCGCTGTTGTAGGTGACCTGTGGGACCTGCACAAAAGCGACCGTCGGATCGACCAAGTGAGGCAGCAAGCGGCTGAGGAAGCTGGACCGAACCACGTGGTCCGCGTCCAGGACCACGACAAACTCACCGTCACTGTGCCCCAGCGCATGGTTCAAATTTCCAGCTTTGAAGTCGGTATTGACGCCGCGGGCCAGGTACCCGACGTCGAGCTCGGCGGCCAGAGCGCGCAGCTCTTCGCGGTCGCCGTCGTCAGCGAGCCAGGTGCGATGGCGTCCCTGCATGTCCCGCGCCGCGGTCAGGGTCGAGCGCACCAGTCCTGCGCTCTCGCGGTACGCACAGACGAACACGTCGACGGTGGGGTCGGGGACTAGGCCCTCGGCAGGAAGGGCCGGGGCATCGCGCTGAAGGCTCAACAGCCGAAAGAACACCGCCGAGGTGGCGAATAGCTGCACCTCGGCCAGAAGGAACAGCCACGCATAGGCGGTCGGGCTCATGGTGAACGCGACCCGGAATCCGAGGTAGGCCACTCCAGCGACCATGAACAGCCAGAATGCAGCCCCCCTCAACGACAGATGTCCGGTGGACTTGCCAGCAGAGCCGCGACGCGACGATGAAAGTAGCCGTCATCGGTCGCTGGCGTGGTCATGCACTCCGCGCCGGCACCAAAGGCGACCCCCAACGAGGCCCCGGTGGCGAAGCGCTCCGGGTGGTCGAAGATGTAGCCTGCGCGGTTGTCGGCGTAGCGCCCGCAGGTGTTGTCCAGGGATTCGTTTCCATATGGAAGCTGCCACCACAGATGGGGCACGCCGAGGTCCCGCGACACCGCATCGGACCACGCAATGGCCTGGGTGAAGTTGGGCAGCGTCTGATCCGAGGCGTCCCACCAGCGACCTGTCGCGCCAGCGTCTCGATGGTGCATCTCGACCACAATCAGGTCGTCCTGATCGGCGCCGAGCTGGCGCAAGAAGCGCCCGGTGCCTTGGGCATGCGCAGGCAGGTCAAAGCTCGGGTCCGCGTTGAGCAACGCATCGGCATTTGAGTCCCACGCCGAGGCGTGAAGCGCGAAGCGAATCCCAGGAGCATCGCCGGCAATCTGCCTCATGCACTCGACCAAGCCCGGCAAGTCTTTGGAGGTGTCACAGTCATGGTTGACCGGAATCTGCGAGGCATCTTCGGAATGCTTGCGGGCAAAGGCCCACAGATCGGGCTCGACGTGCAGGATGATGTCCGGCACCCCGCTGCTGCCCAAGCGACCACACAGCCGGCGGAAGTCGTTGAGATAGCGAACCACCAAGGCCTCATCGCCCAAGGCGGCGATCTCTGGTTCTCCCTCCTGTCCTCCCGACACATAGAACCAGTTGTAGTAGGTGAGCATGGGCACCGCCCCACCGGCACTCGTGGCCTTTACGAACTCGAGCGGAAACAGTCCCGGCGGCTGGTCATCGGCTTGCCAACAGCCCCACCAACCGCACTCGCTCGGGTTCTTGCAGGTCACCCCCCCGACGGAGCAGGTGCGGCAGTCGTCGCATGCAGTCTCGGGGATGCCGCCGGCGATGTATTGGTAGCGCAGGGTGAACGGCTGCGCGGCGAAGGTGGCATCGTCGAAGCTTCCACCGACCAACATCTGGGACCGTTCAAGCTGGGTTGAGAGGGGCTGCGCAATGCACGGCGGCTCCGCCTGGCCCAGCCAGATCCCAACGGGAATCACCACCAGCAGCCCGACCGCGGCACCCGCCCATCGTGTCGTCGCAGAGCCACCGCCCATCGAGGTCTCCTTGTCACAGCCCAGGTACCCGCCGCGAGGTAACGCGCCCCCCACCGATGTCATCTGGGCGCATACTCGTGATTGCGGAGGTTCCATGCGCACGACAATCCTGCTTTCCCTGATGATGATGATCGGCTGTCCAGGAGACGACGAACCGGTCGACGCTGAGCCGGGCAGGTGAGCCTTGCAAACTGAGCAGAAGCTGAAAGATCTGATCAGCGGCATCGAGCACGTCGTACAGCAACCCCGCCTGCTCATCACTCAGCTCCGCAGCGTCTCCTCCTGCTGCCACCCGCTCGAACGATCCCAGGCCCAGCTGCGCAAACAACGCCCGGGCCGTCTCTTCTTGCCGGCCCGTCAGGTGCAGCACGATCGCATGCGTCAGCGACCCGCCCAGCGG
>CAYYHT010000485.1:0-6108 GCA_964471355.1 uncultured Enterobacteriaceae bacterium | reverse complement strand
ATCTCTGGCACCCCGGTGCGGATGTGGTCCAGCATTTCGGAGACCGTGGACCCCTGGTGTGGCGGCGTGCCCGCCAGCAGTTCGAAGAGGATGGCCCCCAGCAGGTAGATGTCGGTGGTCTTGTCCGAGCGGCCCGCCAGCACCTCGGGCGCCATGTAGGCGGGGGTGCCGGCAATCGAGCTGCCGACGCCCTTGACCGGGAAGCGACCGCTGCCGTCGTCCTCCAGTGCAATCGAGATGCCCCAGTCCAGTAAGTACACCTCGCCAAACTCGCCCACCATCACGTTCTCGGGCTTGAGGTCACGGTGGATGATGCCTCTGTCGTGGGCGAATCGAACCGCGTTGCAGACCTGCAGCAGCACACGAAGATTCCAGTCCAGCGCGTCGTCGGCACCAAACTGCTCACGAATCGCGGCCGACGCGTGCATCAGCTTGCCCCAGTGCTGCCCCTCGATTCGCTTGAGCAGCAGAAAGGGATTGCCCTCCTCGTCGATGCCCGCGTCGTGCACTGGCACGATATTCGGATGCTCGAGGGAGCCCGTGACCCAGCCTTCTCGCAGCACCTGCAGCATGTTTTTTTGATTTACATGCTCGGGCTTGAGGGTCTTGAGGGCCACTGTGCGCGCCAGGGACAGCTGCTTGGCCAGGCGCACGACCCCCATGCCTCCCTGACCGATGGTCTGGCCAGTGCTGACCGCAGAAACGCCACCGCCGGTGTTGCTTAGGAACTGCTCCATGGCCCGCCTCCCGGCGTCGGACATGGATTGTGTGTTCGGCTTGATTGTGGAGTGTGGAGACTGCACGAAGGTCTCGCCGTCGATGGCGAGGGTCGCGAACAGCTCGTCGAGGCTGTCATGCGGCAAGGTCTGGGTCCCTGAAGCTGCGCAGCAGGATTCCGATGGTCAGCGTGAACATCGCGGCGCCGGTGGCCATCGCGGGCAGCACGGGGACGTCAAAGGCCGTGACCGCGACGAATGCCACCGCATAGCCTGCTGCGGCGATGAAGAACCATGCATTCATCAATGCACCTACTCGGTAGGGCGCGACCAGCTCAACCCCACCCGCGAGCTGCACGCCCACGGGTGCCAAGGTCCACAGAATGCCCAAGCCAATGCTCATGCCCAGGCGGGATTGGGCTCCGACCCTGGGATCGTGGTCGTGATGCACCTGGGTCATGGCAGCCAGGCGGTTTGCTTCTTGGGTGATTGCAGCGGTCGCTTCGGCCAAAGCGTGGCCAGCAGCACGTCCATGGTGTCTTCGGAGGGCACGGCCTCAGGCTGTGTCGAGCGCGTTGCTCGGGAGGGTCAGCACGTCGCAGGCGCTGTTCTGCACCACGTGCTCGGCGACTGAACCCAGCAGATAGCCGGCGAGGCCGGTGCGCTCTCGGGTGCCGAGCAAGATGAGGTCGTACTGATCGCTCATGTCGACCAGCACGCTCTCGGGCTCGCCATCGACCACCTTGGCGCGCCCGCGGTGGGCGTGCGATGTCGCCTCGAGAGCTGTCTCAAGTCGCTGGCGGGTGGGTTCTTGGCCCTTGTGCCACTGCTGCTTGGCGGCCTCGCGGATGGTCGCATCTTTGATGTGTGGAACGCCGTGGGGATTGGCGAAGACGGCGTCGAGCCGGCCGTTGACGCGCTGGGCCCAGACCCCGGCTTTGCCGACGATCCAGCCAGGATTCTTTCCGGACATGTCGACCCCGACCAGGATGCGTGGCCGCTGCGGACGAGCGCGTTCGGGAGGCGACCGGGGCACATAGACAGCACAGGGGGCGGCGCGGATGACACGGGCGGCCATCGTGCCCAACACAAAGCGCTCGAGGGCGCCGTGAGCTTGCGGTCCCATGACGAGGGCATCGTAGCTGGCACAGGCAGCGACGATGCGATCGAGGGGATTGCCGTCTTGCACGAGTGCTTGGCCGCGGACTTCTTCGGGTCCTTGGTGCAGCAGAGCGTGCAGCTTGGCGCTGCCGTCGGGGTCGTCGCCCACGAACAGCAGATCGACGGTCCCGCCATAGGCAAATGCAAACGCGAGGGCCTGTTCCGCGAGCCAGCCGTGGCCGGCCTTGGTGAGATCGATGGCAGCGAGGAACTTCATGGCCGCATGATATGCCCAGCAAATGGGCCGTGCGTCTCGACGAATCTACAAAGAGGACCTGAAGTCTCCAAAGCCGCTGTACACCGTGTGGGAGCTGACCCTTCGGTGCGATCAGGCTTGCAGGCATTGTGGTTCGCGAGCGGGCCCAGCGCGCACAGACGAGTTGTCGACCGCCGAGGCGCTCGAAGTTGCGGCCCAATTGGTGACCTTGGGCACCCGCGAAGTGACCATGATCGGCGGCGAGGCCTACCTGCGTCCCGACCTTGAGCTGCTGATCGCATTTTTGGTCGACAATGGCGTGCGCGTCACCATGCAGACGGGCGGCCGGGCGGTCGATCTGGACATGTGCAAGCGTCTCAAAGACGCCGGGTTGTCGGGCATCGGCGTGTCGATCGATGGACTCAAGGAGAGTCACGAGACCCTTCGAGGCATCAAGGGCGGCTACGACCTGTGCCTGCGCGCGCTCGATGCGTCACGCACGGCCGGGCTCATCACCACATCCAACATTCAGATCAACCGGCTGAACATGGGCGAGCTCGCGCAGCTGGCCGATGTGCTTCAGGACCACGGCGTGTCCGTCTGGCAGGTTCAATTGACGGTGCCCATGGGTCGCGCCGCGGACCATCCCGATTGGATTGTGCAGCCGTGGATGATGCTTGAGATCGTCGAGTCTCTGGCCGAGATCCAGCGCGAGGCCGTGCGGCGTGTCGAGGGCACAAACAGGCGCCCCTTCGATATCTACGCCGGAAACAACATCGGCTATTTCGGCCCCCACGAGGTCGTGCTTCGGTCGCGGCCCGGCAAGGGCGCCGAGCACTGGAACGGCTGCCGCGCCGGCCAGCAGGTGATGGGCATCGAGGCGGATGGGCTCATCAAGGCCTGCCCAAGCCTGCCCACAGCCCCGTACGACGGCGGAAACATCCGCGACACCTCTCTCGATGAGATCTGGCACCACAACGACAACATGCGCTTTGCCCGCGACCGGGACACCAGCGAGCTGTGGGGCTTTTGCAAGGGCTGCTACTACGCCGAGACCTGCCGAGCGGGCTGCTCTTTCACCGCCCACTGCACCCTCGGAAAGCGCGGCAACCAGCCATTCTGCTACTACCGGGCCTCGCAGCTCCAGCGAAAGGGAGTGCGGGAGCGCTTGGTGCATGCAGTGGCGCCCGAGGGCAAGCCCTTCGATTTTGGGCGGTTTGAGTTGGTCGAGGAGCCTTGGCCCGCTCCCGAATAGCTCCGGACACCGTGGGCTTTGCCCAGGTCGGTGGTACGCTGCGGTCGTGATGAGACTGCTTCCACTGCTCGCTCTCTGTGCTTGTTCGGCGCCAGCGAGCTTTGATGCACACCGCACGGATGGCTCGTCAGAGCGCGTGGTCGCGGGCGACGCCATCTACGCGTCAGATGGCTACGGTCCTACGGTCTTTGGCAGCGCCAGCGATGGCGTGGGCGACCTGAACGGCGACGGCTTTGACGAGGTGATCGCAGGGGCGCCCCGGGACTCCTTTCAGCCGGGTGCGGCCTATTTGTACTTTGGCTCGGCGTCGGGGCTCGATCAAACCACCGAGGTGATCATTCGGCCGTCGTCGCTGGTCACCTTTCAAGGCTTTGGTGCTGCGATTGCAGGCGTTGGAGATGTGAATGACGACGGATTTCCAGACGCTCTGATTGGAGAACAGGAGATCGTCGGCTTTGGCGCCGATGACGACACGGGCATTGCGTGGCTGTTCCTGGGCGACGGCAGCGGCCTGGACTTGGCTGCTCCGGAGACGCTGGGCTCGCCGACCAGCGAGACCACGGACTACTTCGCCGCCGAGGTTGCAGCTCTCGATGACACCGATGGGGACGGCATTCCGGACTTTGCCATCTCGGCGAATACCAGTGCGGACAGGGCCTCCAAGGCTGGCCTAGTGTGGCTGTTTCACGGCACATCGACGGGCTCGGTGCTGGCCAGCCCCGACAAGGTCTCTGCTTCAGATGCCGCCGTCGGTGACCGCTTCGGATTGGGTCTCGCAGGCGTAGGAGATGTCGATGGAGACGGCTTCAACGACATGGCGGTCGGAGCTCCGCAGCGCACGTCGCAGCAGGGAATCGTGTTCTTGTACTACGGGTCGGCGGCGGGCATGGGGCGCGAGACCAAGATCACCGCACCCAGTCCTGGGTCCGGCGATTCCTATGGAAACTACATCGACGGGGCTGGAGACGTCGATGGCGATGGCCTGGACGACCTAGTGATCGCAGCGTGGGCCGACGACTACAACCCGACCGGAGTGCCTGCAGACAACGTGGGCGACACTGGGGCCCTGTATGTGCTCTACGGCCAGACCGGCGGGGTCGACACCAGCCGGCAAGATGTCATTCGCGCGTCCGATGTCGATAGCGCTTGGTTCTTGGGGCATCGGGGAGTACGTGGCGTCGGAGACGTTGATGCAGACGGCTTTTCGGACGTATTGGCCGGGTCTTATGGCGACGACACCAACGGCGACAACGCGGGTTCGGCGTGGCTGTTCTTCGGCAGCGCAGCCGGGCTGACCCTCGACAGCAGCCACAGCAAGCTGCTGCCCTTCGATGGCGGCGGCATCGGCCACCAATTTGGTCGGGGAGTTGGCTCTGCGGGCGATGTCAATGGCGACACGGTTCCGGACTTCATGGTCTCGTCGTGGCGCGCCAACAGCCCGGCCTATTCGGGTACTGGCATGGTCTACATGTTCAGCGGCACCTGCACCGACAACGACAGCGATAGCGTCTGCGGCAACATCGACTGCAATGACGACGACGAGGACATCAAGCCTGGTGTGGCCGAGATTCCCGGCGATGGTGTCGACCAGAACTGCGATGGCGTCGAGGATTGCGCCGAGGACGGGGACGGCGATGGGTTTGGCGGCTCCACCGTGGTCATCGGCAACGACCTCGACTGTGACGACCCCGGCGAATCCCTGGGCACGGACGACTGCGACGACGGCGACCTGACTGTCTTTCCTGGCGCCACCGAGGTCATCGGAGACGGCATCGACCAGGACTGTGACGGCGTCGACGAGCCCTGCGACCAGGACGGCGACGGGGCTGAGCGCTCGGAGTGTTCGGGCACGGACTGCGACGACAGCGACGCGGCGATCAGTCCTTCGGCGACTGAGATCTGGTACGACGGCGTCGACCAGGACTGCGACGGCGCTAGCGACTTCGACCAAGACGGGGACGGCGAGGACAGCGAGGCGGACGGCAGCGGCGCGGACTGCGACGACACCGAGGCCAGCATCTACCCGGGGGCTCCCGAGATAGCGGCGGACGGCATCGACCAAGACTGCGACGGGGCCGACACCTGCGATGCCGATGGTGATGGGTTTGATCACCCCGACTGCACCGACGGAGACGACTGCGATGACAGCGAAGCCGGGGTGAATCCGGATGGCGTTGAAGTGCCCTATGACGGCCTGGACAACGACTGCGCAGGCGGCGATGAGTGCGACGTGGATGGCGATGGCGGCATCGCGGTCGAGTGCGCTGGAGACGACTGTGCGGACAGTGACGCAGACCGCTTTGTCGGCAGCGATGAGGTGCCCTACGACGGGATTGATCAGGACTGTGACGGGTCCGATGATGACGACCTGGACGGCGACGGTTGGCCAGGTACTCCCGGACTCGACGATATGGACTGTGACGATGCAGATGCCGGCATCCATCCCGCCGCCACGGACGTCGCCAATGACGGCATCGACCAAGACTGCACCGGCTTGGACTTCGAGCGCTGGCTGCAGTCGGGCACCTGTGCCACCGCTTCCAGTTCTGGTGGCGGATGGCTGCTCTTGCCGCTGTTGTTGCTCGTGCGGACCCGGAGCCGGCGATGATGCTGATGCTCGCATTGGTGCTGGGCCAGGCCCACGCCCAGGGTGGCTACGACGCCCATGGCATGACCCCTTTGCCGAGCGACGGCGACCCGCAGGACTTCCTGTACACGTGGCGCCCTGAAAAGCAGCTGCAGGGCGCTTGGGGAGCCAGTGGCCTCCTCGAATTTTCAGA
>CAYYHT010000484.1:0-6119 GCA_964471355.1 uncultured Enterobacteriaceae bacterium | reverse complement strand
GTGCTGGCTGCTTGGCGAGTGCCAGCACACGGACTCGCCTGAGAAGAGCGTCGCGACGTCCTCGTTTGTCGTCGAGTAGCAATCGCCTTTGCCATTGTCGCCGCAATGCGGCCAGTCGCCGCCGCTGCAGATGTCTCGTCCGTCGAGGGTACGCTCGTCGCTGTCGCGGCAGTCGATGTCGAAGCTGACTTCGGCATCATCGAACTTGATGTTGTCGTCGAGCACAGTGCGTGAGCTGCTGACCGGGAAGAACCCGACGAAAGCGCCGTCTGTGACGGTGGCGTTCTGCGGTGCGCAGGCGCTCAGAGCGACGACGATGAGTGGAGCCATGCGATGCATCAAGGAGTTCCTCGTGGGATCGAAGCTGCCTTATAGGCAGTTCACCCCGGTCTGGTCAACAAGGTAGCGACTCCTTGACACCAGATTTGGACACAAACTGAATGCGCTTGTCCGTCGATCGTTACGCGCCGCGAATCACGACGAATCGGAATTCGCCGAAGTGAGCCTGTCCGGCGGTGTACATGACGTCACGAATGACGCTGAAGGGCAGCCTGCGATCGCACTGCAACAAGATCTGTCCATCAAAGTCCGCGACCTCGCCAAATCGCTGCTCGCTCGCGACGCCGTCGCTGGCCTTTTTCGTCAGCTCCGTGAACAGGGCGGGGATCTTTCTGCCGATCTGTGACCCGACCAGCCAGGTCTCGTCGCCGGTGTCGGGATCGATGCCTCGCTGCAGGTTCGCGATGACATTGCCGTCGACGATGACCTGCTGTCTCGAGATGACGACGTTCACAGCCATGCGTGGAGGCCTCGTCTCGCTAGATACCGGCAAGATCATATCGTCGCTGGGTGTGATCGAGACGTCGGTGGTGCTGTAGGACTTCAGCAGAAACACCAAGATGATGGTCATCATGTCCATCATTGACGTGATGTTCAGGGACCCTTCAGCCGACAGACGCCGCGCGCGCTTGTGCATGGAGCTTTCCTCTGGGGCCGGACACGAAGTCCGACCACAGGGGGCGGCGTTGGTTCTGTGAGGAACCTGTGTTGGCTACTCGGCCACGTAGTTCAGGCCGCGAGACAGGAACATCTCGCCAAGGCCGTCCCCGCCGATCAGTTCTGGCTGTCCATCGCTGGTCACGTCGCCGACAACCACTCCGCCTGCCAGTGCCACCTGGCTATGCGAGAAGTTGCCCACGCCGACACCGTCTCCGGAAGACAAGTAGACCACGACAACATTTCCGGCGCCCACAGCGATCAGGTCGTCGGTGCCGTCTGAGTCGACATCCCACACCGACAGGCTGCCGCCGGGGCCGTTCATGTCGCGCACCGTGTCGTCGTGCTCGATGGTCAGGCCATCGGGTGTGGCGGTGGCGGTGGCCCAGCCGTCGCCGTAGCTATAGGCCGCGATTTCACAATCGTCGTCGCTGCACATGACGACACTGCCGTCGGCGATGGCCAGGTCGACCGCGCCCGACCCATCCTCGGTGCCGACCTCGGCGAGCTGGGAATCGAGGTGGCGCACGGTGTTGCCGTCGAGGATCGACGCGACGCTGCCGGACGGGCCGTCGCCGCATGCCACTCGGGTTGCTGTGGTGTCGATGCGCCGTGCGCGAATGCCGGTCATCAGGTTGACGCGAGACAGGTGTGCCTCGTTGAGCGCATAGGCCCAGGTGCCGCAGACGGCGACGTCCAGGCCGTCGATGGCTTGGGAGGAGAGCACGGTGCTGCGCAGTTGTTGCTGGCTAGGCGCGGCCGGGGGCACGGCCTCGTTGATGGTCCAGGTCTTGAGTACGGACTCGCCGCCCTCGACGATGATGCCTACCCACTCGACGGTGGCACTGTCGTTGTCGGTGTCGCCTTGGGCGATGGGGCCCATGTCCAAGCCGGTCTCGGTCCATGAGGACCAGACCGGATCGTCGACCGACCACCAGATGCCGCTCTCGGTCTCGTTGAGCGCGCCGGGCCACCAGGTCCAGGTCTGGCCGCCAAGCAGCATGTCCAGGACGTCGTCGTCGGTGACGTTGTTGAACGAGATGGGCCCGTGGTCGCTCAGGTTGGCCGAGCGGCGCTGGGTGTATTGGCTTCCGTTCCAGCGCAGGTGGATCAGATCGCGGTCACCAGAGACCTCATTGGTCAGGGCGAACAAGTCGATCAGGCCGTCGACGTCCCCATCTGCGACGGTCAGCTGTGCCTCTGCATAGTCGTCGAGTGGCACGAACTGGATGTTCTGGCCGACCAAATCGTAGATGCGCACGATGCGGTTTGCGCCGGGAACCAGAGGCGCGAACAGGAACAGCTCGTCTCCGCCGTCGCCGTTCAGGTCAGCGCCTGAGAGCACGTCTGCGCCGGGCTCCATGCCCAGTGTGGCCAGATTGGGTCCTGTGCTCTGCACCTGTCCGCCGGCCACCAGGAAGCGCTGCCAGTTGACGCTGCGCTCGAGCATGACCGTGAACTGCTGCGTGCCGTCTGCGTTGTTGTCGCCGACCGCAAGGCCGGTCGGAGGCTCGAGGATCGAGACTGCGGGCCAGTCGTCGAACTCGAACAGGCCGTTGCCTTCCCAGATCTGCAGGGAGTTGTCGGTGTCCGAGCCCCACGCAATGGTGATGTCGATGTTGTCGTCGCCGGTGACGTCCTTGGCCACAACTCCACCCGCATTCATGCCTTCGAGCTGCACACCGCCGGCCCAGCTCATGCCGCCGTCGGGACGTCCGCGCAGGAATGCCACCGTGTCGCCAGCCCAGGCCACGCCATCGAGCACGCCGTCGGCGTCGAGGTGGGCTGCTCGCAGACCGCGGACCTCTCGCTCAGGGAAGTTGAGCAGGCGGTGGGGTGTGCCGGAGTAGGGCACCCAGTAGACCTCGTGCGGCGTGGCCACAATGCTGCCGTTGCTGGCAGCTTCGATCGCGACCACATCGCCGAATGAAGCCGCGGCGGGCATTGTGGCGAATCCTTGGAAGTCGCCATCGGTCGCGGTCACCCAAGCTTGTTGATCGCCCGACCACACATCGGCCGAGTGTGGGTTGGCCACATCGATGTCGCCGTATCCCCACGCATCAAAGCTGATGGAGGTGGCCGAGCCATCGATGTCGACGTCCATGGGACCCGATCCAACCGACGCGCCGAACTCGTTGACGGCGCGGGCCAAGCCCACGTGCGGGGCGGGTCCAGTCGAGGACGACACGTCCACTCCGACCGCGTCGGAGGCTTGAATCCAGCCCCCAAGTGGCTGAACGGTGGTGTCGGGCTTTGTGCAGCCGGTGAGCGAGGCAAGGGCGGCCAGCGCGAGTACGGGCGTCATTTGGTGCGTCTCCAAGTGAGCACAGACTACTCGGATTGACGCGGTCTCGCCCGCCGAATCAGCATGCGCTCACGTTGGGCAGCAGGCCTCGAGGCTGATGCCGTTGGGGTCCTCGAAGTAGATCGAGTGGCAGAACTTGTGGTCGATGGGGCCGCGCACGTCGACGCCATGCTCCTGCAGCCGCTTCCGCAGCGACTCGAGTGCGTCATCGTCCGGCACGCCCAGCGCTAGATGATCCAGGTGCCGACCATCGGTCGGGACCACCCCAGGCCGCTTGGTTGCGATGTGTTCTGGGGTGTCCTCGCTGTACTCGAAGAACGCGATGCTGTCCGTCGGCGTCACCTGGAAGAACCAATGCTTGAAGCCATCGTGGTGGATCTGACCGGTCAGCGGCAGCCCGAGCGCGTCTCGCCAGAAACGGGCGGTGGTCTCCAGATCACGGGTGATCAGGGCTGTGTGGTGCACGCCAGTGAACATGATGACTCCAGGTGGAATGCGACTCAGCCGAGGATGGTGAAGGCGGCCAAGCCGTAGGCGCCGAATGCCGCCATCAGTGTGGTGACCATGCCGATGCCGCGAGCGGGCATGTGGGCTTGGTAGCCAATCCAGAAGGCAAGCCGGCCAATGCCCCAGGTGCCCGCCAGCACGGGCAGCGCGTGGAACATCGGTCCTTCCAGCAGGAAGCCAAGTGCCAGCAGCGCCGGCAAGAAGATGAGCGCCTGCTCGACCGTGTTGGTCAGGATGCGGTTGTTGATCCGATAGAAGTTGCTCTCGTCGTCGCTCTTGCCCAGCGGGTTCATGGCGTGCAGCGTGTCGAACATGCGGAAGCAGGTGCACACCGATGCCAGCACAGCAGCGCCTGGCAACATCGTGTAGGTCAGGACCTGGCCCGTGCGGGCAATGGGGTCAGCGGCGGCCACGGCGGTGGGAAGCCCGTACCAAAGGGCGGCGGCGGACACGCTAGCGAGGACCATGCCTCCGGTCATCCAGCCCATCATCTCCAGGCGGTCGCGATGAAAGAGCGCGCCGGGATTGCGCACAGAGAACGTGTCGTTGGTGGTCGAGATGGTTGCAGTGGCGGACATGGGAACCTCCGAGAGGGGTGGGGTGTAGTGGCCCGATGGGCTCGCAGCGCAGGCCCGGACGAACCGGGCCTGCCCAACGCGCTCATCGCGCTTCGAGGAAGGTGACCTCTGGCTTGCTGATGACGCCGGCGTTCTGCATGGCCTGCTTGACCACCGGGTTGCTGAAGTGACCCTGGGCCTTCTCGAGGCTCGAAAACTCCAGCACTGCGGTGACTTCAAGGTCGTCATTCGCGGCGGTGTAGATGTTCCAGCCGGTCATGCCGTCGGCGCGGCGCACGTCTTCGACGTTGTCGAAGGTGGCCTTCCAGGTAGAAAAGTTGCTGACTCGGTGACGCACGATTGCAGTGGCCATGGTGGACCTCCAGTGGGACGGCCGTTGCGGCCGCCGGATGGTTGTGAGGGTTTGCCCTCGGTTGTTCTTGCACCACTGTTGTCACATGTGCGCAGATGCTTCACAATGCGTACGAATTGGAAGGAGCGTTGCGAAAATGCAAAACCCAGACTGGAGCGACGTTCGCGTCTTTTTGGAGGTTCATCGGTCGGGCACACTTTCAGCGGCTGGACGAAAGCTGGGGGTCTACGCCAGCACTGTGGGACGTCGACTCGACGCGCTCGAGGCGTCCATGGGGACGGTTCTGTTTCAGCGGACGGCCGATGGATTGACGCCCACGACAGCGGCCGACGACATGCTCGAGATGGCCGAGGTGATGGAGCGTCAGATTCAGCTGATTGCGCAGGGCGTGTCGGGTCGCAGCAGCGACTTGCGCGGCCCGGTGCGGCTGGCGACGACGGCGGACATCGCGACGCACTTTCTGATCGAGCGGCTGACGCCCTTCCACGAGCGCCACCCTGAGATCGAGGTGAACATCCTGACGTCGGTGGGCTTTGCCGACTTGGCTCGTGGCGAGGCGGACATTGCCCTGCGTCTAGTGCGTGATCGCGCGGCCCCGGTGCCAAAGGCACAGCAAGATGTGCTGCTGGCCAAGCGCCTGTCGCCCATTGGAATCGGGCTCTATGCCTCGGGGGAATACCTGCATCGAATGGGCCGTCCGGCATCGTCGAGGGACTTGGCGGGCCATGACCTGCTCATGCCGTCCCAGGCGTGGCTTCCCGGCCACCAGTGGATGAGCGAGCACGCTGAGGGGGGGCGCATCGCACTGCGCACCGACACCATCGCAGGTCTGGGCATCGCGGCTCGGGCTGGCTACGGCATCGCCCCGCTGCCTTCGTTCATGGCATTTGCCCATGCAGAGCTGGAGCGAATTCGACCTCCAGACCGCATCGCCATCATCAGTCCCTTCTTGTTGATGCCGCGCGATCTGCGTCGAGTGGCGCGCGTGCGGGCACTGTGGGATTTCATGTTCGAGGTGTTCGACGAGTGGGAGCGGCTCATGGCTGGTGGAGAGGACTGACCGCATCCCAGCGGTCGCGCTGCCAGATCAGCTTGCCCCGCTGCACAGCTACAGCGGGCTCGAAGCGCCCCTCGACGAGTGCCGATTTCTCCCAAGACGCGTGTGCCTGCCACTGCTTGCCCTGCTCGACGGCGACCACATGCACGTCGAAGACCCCGTCTCCGTCACAGGAGCCCTCTTTGTCGACGACCAGCAGCGTCCACGGTCCGATGAGCACAGCCGCCTCGGCCAGCAGCGGCGTCAGGGGGACCTCCCCGTTGGCGCCGCGCCAAGTGACCGTGGCTCGGGCGTCGCGCATGGTTCGGCCGCGGCCCAGTTGCA
>CAYYHT010000483.1:0-6141 GCA_964471355.1 uncultured Enterobacteriaceae bacterium | reverse complement strand
CTGAAGAAGCCACCGAGGAGCCGCAGCCATGATCGCTCTTCTCTTTGCCGCCGCGATGTCCTTTGCCCAGTGCGTGCACCCGATTGGGCAAGACCTGAACTGCAACACCATCGATGTCGAGCTCGAGTCCCCGGTCGATCTGACCGACGACACCTGCCTGAACACGACCGACGCGACCACCGGCGTTCCGTTTCCCAACACGGACTACTACTACGACTACGGCTCGTTCGGCTGCGACTACCCGGTCGCCGACTACGACATCGATGGCGATGGGTTGGGTGCTGGAACGATTGTCATCCTGCCCGAGGCTCCCGAGCCCGAGGCTCCTGACCTCATCGTTGTGCTGGACTGCGACAACTGCCCCGATGACGCCAATCCCGCCCAAGAGGACATCGACTGCGACGACAAGGGCGACTTGTGCGACAACTGCATCGACATCCCCAATCCCGACCAGTCCGACCTGGACATGGACGGCATCGGAGACGTCTGCGACAACTGCGTCTTGGTGCCCAATCCCGACCAGCTCGACACCGATGGCGACGAGTTCGGCGACGCCTGTGACAACTGCCCCATCCTGCCCAACCCTCTGCAGATCGATGCCGATGAAGACGGGCTGGGTGGCGAGTGCGACAACTGCAGCACGCTGTTCAACCCCGACCAGCTCGACCGGGATCTCGATGGCTTTGGCGACGCTTGCGACGTCTGTGCGGACGAGGCCGGCAGCAACATCGACAGTGACGGGGACGGCATCGGAAACGGCTGCGACAACTGCCCGCAGATCTACAACGGCCTGCAGTTCGACGACGACGACGACGGCGTGGGTGACCTGTGCGACGTCTGCCCGACGCTGCCAGACCCCGACCAGATCGACCGAGATGACGATGACGTGGGCGACGTCTGCGATCGCTGCCCCGACGACTACGACCCAGGCCAGAACGACGACGACGGCGATGGCTTCGGCGATGCCTGTGACACCTGCCCCTTGATTCACGATGCAGACCAGGGGGACGACGACGGCGATGGCATCGGCAACGCCTGTGACAACTGCCGGCGCGTGGCCAATCGCGATCAGTCCGACGGAGACGGAGATGGCTGGGGAGATGTCTGCGATGGCGCCGAGCTTCGCGGAGGCGGGTGCTACTGCAACAGCAGTGCCGGCGCGGCAGGCGGCAGCGGCGGGTTGGTGCTGTTCATGTTGTGCTTTGTCTACATCAAGGAGCGGCGAGCTTGGTCCCGCTCTGCGCGTCGCCGGCAGTAATGCCACGACGGATGTGGGCGAGGGGAGCGTCGTCGTCGAACCGCACCGTCTTGCCCTTGAGCACGACGCCAAGCTGCCGCCACATGGCGGCCAGATCGACGGGGTGGGGGGTGTCCTTCATCGCTGTATAGGTGTCGACGAGCCCGGTGGTGCCGGTCGCCTTGTCGCCCGTCGACAAAATGCGGTCCATCGACCAGTGATGGCCGATGTTACCGCCGGCCGCGACGACACCTGCCAATGCGTGCTGCAGGCCCTTGGTGTTGCCGCTCTGTGTGCGAATTTCGATGTCGGCGAGCAGGCAGAAGAGCGCGCCGCCCCAATAGGTGCGGCCCCAGCTTGGGGTGTGGTCGAGTCCGCGGTCGCCGACCTTGGGTGTGCCGTTGGGAAGCCCCTGAACCAGGTCGTACCAGGCCTTGTTTGCCGTGAGCTGATCGGTCTGAACGCGCCCCCATGGCTCGGCATAGGTCGCGATGCCCTCCTCGAGCCAGTGGTTCTGTCGCGGCACCTCGGGCACGCCCAGGTGAATCATCTCGTGGGGCAACTTCCAGTCGTCTGCGCAGTCGTCGGCTGTGCTGGCTCTGCCCATGTTCATGCGCACATGCGGATGCAGGCCCCCCCAAGCCGACGCGGACCACATGCCCTCTCCGCGCTTGACGGTGATGAAGACGTCGGCCCGTTCCATGGGGAAGGCGCCGTACCAGGCGGTGGTCGCCCGCATGGCGTTGAGCACGTACTCCTCGGTGGCTGCCTTTCCCATCTGTGGCAGACCGTTCTCGTAGTGCACAACGACCGTCGCTCCGGCGTGGGTGACGGTGGAGTTGGAGTCGTCGGGTTGCTCGGTCGCGGGGGCACTTGCAGCGGGCGGCTCGGCCACGGAGCAGGCCAATATTGAGAGCATCCAGATCATCGGCATCACGGGACTCTAAGGCCGCTTGAAGGCGAGTCCAGTGCAAAGCAGCCCACGGCTGGAAGTCTATCTGCGCGTGTCGCGAATGTAGGCGCGCAGGCGATCAGCAGCGACGTCGTAGGACTTGTGGAAGTCATCGCAGATGAGCTTCTCGATGCGGCCGCCCAGCAGGCGAACCTTGACCCCGACCTCGCCCTCGAGCACCCGCTGCGAACCGTCTGGGTGCTCGGTGACCCGGGTGATGCCCTTGACCACCAGCCGCTCGGGAAAGACCGGTGGCTCGACCCACCACTCGATGACTCCGCCCTCGAGGTCAGTTCGGTTCAGCTCGTCGTACTCGAGCTGTCGCCCGCCCACTAGGGCCTTCATGAAGCTCGGAACATTGCGCTTGGGGCGGCAGCGCACGCGCTTGTGGCGAATGCCATCCTTCTCGTACATCTCGATGACTTCACGCTGCATGCCCGATGCCTCGGCCAAGCGATCTTCGAGGGCATCTTCGTCCATCACATCCATCAAGACGCGGGCGGGAACGGAGAACACATGGGTGGCTGCAATGCGCATTACGGAATGGGCCTCATGAATAGGCTGGGGTCGTGGGGGCCGCAGTTGCGCTTGTAGACCACGCTGAACGTGCCGCCAATGATGGTGGAGGTGGGGATGGTGCCAAGCTGGCGACTGTCGTTGCCGTAGGTGCGGTTGTCTCCGAGGATGTACATCTCGCCGTCCGGTACCAGTACCGGACCGTGGTCGGCGGGGATGGGCTTGTCCTCGTCGCCGGGTTCGGGGGTTGGCTTGGCGTCGAGCAGCACGGTGTACAGGTGATCGCCGATGCGCTCGTCCTGGGTCTTGGCGCTGCCGACACCGCAATCGGTCAGGGCAAAGCCGGTCGTTCCCGACGCCCCGGTCTGTACGCCGTCACCGTTGAGCAGCAGCAGCTCGTCGCGCACTTCGATGGTGTCTCCACCCAGCCCCACGATGCGCCCAATGCGCTTGTGGGAACCCTCGAGCTGGTACACCACCACCGCACCTGGCGACACCGACCAGCCGTACTTCCATACCGGGTAGTGGCTGCCGTAAGGGATCGCCGGAGCCATGCCTGTGTCGGCCATGTGGAACGGCGAGACAATCAGAAACCGGACCACCAGCAGTCCGACGAATGCGGCGCCCAGCACCGCTCGTCCGTAGGTCTTTGTCGCGCTCTCGAGCTCGTCCGGCACCTATTCGCCCAGGTAGCCAAGGCTCTCGAGCATGCTCTTTTCGGAGTCGTCGGCGGTCGCCTTGCTCTGCTCGATCGCCTTTTTGGCATCGTCGCAGTCGGGGAATCGCTTCAGGCCGGCGTCCAGCATCGTGATGGCCTGCGGACCCTGGCTGGCCGCCTTGAGCTGATCGGCTGTGGACACGTAGTGACTGCACTTGACCGGGGTGCCCTCGGCCGAGGCCAGGGCCTCGATCTTGGTCGCCGTTTGTTCATTTCCGGCTCGGGCCATGGCCTCGAGTCCAGCGAGCTCGAGGCGCCAGCGAGTCTTGTCATCGGGGGACAAACCCAGTCCGGTCTCGGTCTCAACGAGGGCCTTGGCGTAATCGCCGGCGGCCATCGCCTCTTGGCTAGCGGTGAGGTGGTCCTCTGCCGAAGCCCCACCACAGGCAATCAGGAAGAGACAGAGGGTTGCGATCAGGCCACGGGTCATGCCAGGCGACTCCAGGTGAAGCATTGCAAGCGATCAGACACGCAGGTAACCGGTTAGTTCTGCTGGCCGTCTGCCAAGGACCCACACTGCTCACGTTCGCCTACATTGGCCCAGGTGCCGGTTTTGCTTTTGCCGGCTCGCTTGTCGTCCTGCTGACCACCTTTGCGTTGGCGTTCGCGACGGTGCTCACGTGGCCCATCACCTTTGTCTGGCGCATGATTCGCGTCGGCAATCCCTACAAGAATGCCCAGGCCAAACGCATCGTCGTGCTCGGACTCGACGGAATGGATCCCGGTCTGGCCACCAAGTTCATGCGCGATGGCCGCATGCCGCACTTCCAGAAGCTCGCTGACATGGGCGTGTTCCGGCCGCTCGACACCAGCCACCCATCGATGTCCCCGGTGGCTTGGTCGACCTACTCGACCGGCGTGGACGCATCTCGGCACGGCATCTACGACTTTCTGACCCGCGACCCCTGCACCTACGCTCCGCTGCTCTCCTCCACCGACATCACAAAGGCCAAGAAAGTCCTGAACATCGGGCAGTACGTCATTCCGCTCGACACCCCCAAGTTCAAGCTGCTGCAGAAGTCACAGGCATTCTGGAAGCTGCTGGGCGAAAAGCACATCTTCAGCACCATCCAGCGCGTGCCCATCACCTTCCCGCCGGTGCCCTTCAATGGCCTGCTGCTGTCCGGCATGTGCGTGCCCGATCTACGAGGCAGCCAGGGCACCTTCAGCTTCTTTAGTACCGAAACCGACGGCGACCAGGCGGCCTACACCGGCGGCGAACAGACCGTGCTGCGGCGCTCGCGCAAACAACCGAACCTCATTCGCAGCCGCATCGTGGGTCCCGACAACAGCATGCTGAAGTCCGGCGGCCGCATGACCCTGCCGTTCACGCTGACCGTCGCCGATGACAAGCAGTCGGTGGTGCTGCACATCGACGGCGCCGACCCGGTCGTGCTCAAGGTGCAGACCTACAGCGACTGGATCACGCTCACCTTCAAGGCCATGCCCGGCGTGTATGTGTCGGGCATCGCGCGCTTCTATGTGAACTCGGTCGATCCCCATGTGAACGTCTACATGACGCCCATCCACATCGATCCGGACAACCCGGCGATGCCGATCTCGCACCCCGAGGTCTACAGCATCTACCTGGCCAAGAAGCTCGGGCCGTTCGCGACGCTGGGTCTGGCCGAGGACACCTGGGCTCTCAACGAGCGGGTCATCGACGAAAAGGCCTTTCTCGAACAGGCTCTGCTCATCGGCGACGAGCGCGAGAAGATGTTCGTCGACGCCCTCGACCGCACCAGCACCGGCTTTGTGACGTCGGTCCTCGACACCACAGACCGCGTTCAGCACATGTTCTACCGCTACCTGGACCCCACTCATCCGGCGAACGAGGGCCGCGACACCGAGCAGTTCAAGGACACGATCGGCCAGGTCTATGAACGCATGGACGCCATGCTTGGGCGGGTTTGGGACAAGGTGGTGCGTGACGACACCATCTTCATGGTCATCAGCGACCACGGCTTCACCAACTTCCGCCGCGGGGTGAATCTGAACAGCTGGCTGCGCGACAACGGCTACCTGTTCTTGAAGGATGACAAGAGCACCTCGGGCGACTGGTTCGAGGACGTCGACTGGACCCGCACCCGCGCCTTTTCATTGGGCCTCACGGGCATGTTCATCAACCGAAAGGGCCGCGAGGCGTCGGGCATCGTGGCCGAGGGAGACGAGTACCGGGCACTGGTCAAAGAGCTCGCCGACAAGCTGACACAGCTCATCGACCCGCAGTCTGGTGAGCGAGCGGTGCGCAAGGTCGAGATCGCACCGCAGTTCTTTGATGGCCCCTACCGTTTTGATGCTCCCGACCTGCTCGTTGGCTACGAAGGCGGCTTCCGAAACAGCTGGACCTGCGCCACAGGCTCGGTGACCGAGGGCGTGTTCTCGGACAACACCAAGAGCTGGTCGGGCGACCACTGTGTCGACCCGGCGATTGTGCCCGGCGTCTTCTTCTGCAACCGCCCCATCGTCGAAGAACAACCCCGGCTCATCGACCTGCCTGCCAGCATCATGCAGCTGTTCGGGCACCAGCCCCCAAAGTACATGCAGGGCCGCATGATCTTCCCAGCCGCGGGGGCCGCACCTACGGTCGCGGGCATGCTTGACCCTCACAGCCTGCCACAGTCGGGCTCGGCTCCTGGAGCCCTCATCTTTCCCCGCGAGCAGCGGGCGGTGAGCAAGTGATGCGCTGGCTGCCGTTGTTGCCGCTGCTGGCCCTGT
>CAYYHT010000482.1:0-6170 GCA_964471355.1 uncultured Enterobacteriaceae bacterium | reverse complement strand
ACCGACACCGACACCGACACCGACACCGACACCGACACCGACACCGACACGGACTCCGATGGCGACGGTCTGACTGACGCAGAGGAAATCGCCCTTGGTACCGATCCGGACGTCGCCGACACCGACGGCGACGGCATCAGCGATGGGAAAGAGGTCGCTCATGGCACCGACCCAGCCAACGTCGACACGGATGGCGACGGGCTTGGAGATGGAGACGAAGACGCAAATTCAAACGGCGTCTTGGACGCCACCGAGACAGACCCTCTCGACGAAGACACCGACGACGACGGTGTCTCCGACCAACAGGAGCTGCTGAATTCTACAAACCCTCGTCAGGCTGACTCGGACGGCGACGGCCTCACGGACGGTCAGGAGGCGACCGGCGGGACGGACCCTTTGGCCCCAGACACCGACTTCGACGGTCTCACCGATGCAGAGGAAGCGGTCGGCGGGACAGACCCGCTGAATCCGGACACAGACGGCGATGGCATTGAAGACGGTGCCGAGAGAACAGCAGGCACAAACCCCAACTCTGCGGACTCTGACGGAGACGGGCTGAACGACGGCGCGGAGCAGTCCTCAGGCACAGATCCCCTAAATCCGGATTCAGACGGGGACGGAATCAACGATGCGGACGAATTGGCGGCTGGTACGATGCCGCTCGACTCTGATTCAGATGACGACGGTCGGTCTGACGGAGAGGAAGCCAGCGCCGGCACGAATCCACTTCTATGGGATTCCGACGGCGATGGGGTGTCGGACGGGGTGGAGGCCATACGAAACACAGATCCTCTCGATGACGACTCAGATGATGACGGGCTGAGTGACGGCGTCGAGGCTGCGATGGGCACCGATCCACTAAACGCAGACAGCGACTCGGACGGCTTATCGGACGGCGTCGAGGTCGCGTTAGGTTCCGACCCGCTGGACCCAGATTCGGACGGCGACGGCATCATCGGCCAAGTGGACTGCGACGACAACGACGCCGCAATCGGCGCCGCGACCGCTTGGTTTAGTGACGCCGATGGAGACGGTTTTGGTGACGCCGACACGGCACAATGGGCCTGTGACCCTCCGTTGGCGACGGTCACCAACAGCAGGGATTGCGACGATTCCAAACTGAACGTCCACCCTGGCGCGGCCGAGACATGTGACGCAAGCGACAACGACTGTGACGGCATGGTTGACGAGGGCTGGACCCCGGACGGGACGCTCTACTACAAGGACGTGGATGCCGACGGCTTTGGTGACTCCACCGCCAAGGTGAAGCGCTGCGCACAGCCGTTTGGCTACGTGGTCGCGCCGGGCGACTGCGACGACTCCAGTGACACCGCCTTTCCCGGGGCGTATGACGTGTGCGAAGACACCATCGATCAAGACTGCGCCGGCGGCGATCGACAATGTGGCATGGCGACATTCGGCGAACTGGCTGATGCCGACGCACTGGTCGTTGGGGAAAGCGTTGGCAACCAAGCGTTCATGTCGGCGGCGCCCGCAGGAGACCTGAATGGAGATGGCATCCCCGATTTGGTCGTCGGCAGTCCCTATATGGACATCACAGGCACAGACGCAGGCGCCGCCTATGTCGTGATGGGACCCGTTATCGGCCGCATCGAGCTGGCAAGCGTCGCCGTCGTGTTGACTGGCGATCGAGTCGGAGCACATGCCGGTTGGGACGTCTTGGGCCCGGGCGACGTGGACGGCGACGGACTAGACGATCTATTGGTCACCTCGCGAGAGAACGACGGCGGTCCCGCCAGCAAAGTACGGGTTCATATCCTGTCAGGACCGATTTCAGCGGGTTCCCTCTCAAGTACCTACGCCGTCTATACGAACACATCAGAACATGGGGCTGGAGCTAAATTGCGGTCGGGTGATGTCAACGGAGATGGCTTCGTCGACTTGGTTCTAGGGCGCTTCGAGAAGCACCCAGGCGTCTGCATCTTGTACGGACCAATCGGGCCGGGCGAACTCGGCAGTGGTTGTGACCTCGCCGCCACCAGCAGTTCATCCAACTTCGTGCCACCGGGCGGAGTTGACGCTTTGGATTTCGACGGCGATGGGCTCGACGACGTCGTCATGGGTCAATCCAGTAATTCTTCCGCGGCGTATCTGCTGCTCTCTCCCTTTTCGCAGTCCGGCTACTACTACACGAACGCGACTACGACCTGGATTGGTTCCGACTTAGATGGGATTTCAAATGACGCCGTCGGTGACGGAATCGGCCACGGTGATATCGACGCGGACGGGTACGACGACGCCATCGTTAGCGCCAGCGGAACTGACTTCGGGAGTACAGACACAGGGACGGTCTACGTCATTTCAGGCCGAGCGGTCGCGCCCAGCGATGGCCAAATCGAAGACGCCGCCATCGCGCGCATTCGAGGCGGGCAGCCAACTTGGCTGCGAGCAAGCGACGGCCCCGTTGGCGACCTGAATGCTGATGGCTATGACGACGTTGCTATGGGTGGTTGGGGCTACGACTTCCCCGTTGCGCAGGCAGGCGGAACGTGGGTGTTCTATGGCCCCGTCGCCGGCACCGTCAACATCGCGAGCGCCGACGTGACCCGCGTAGGATCAGACTTCCAGGATGGGCTCGGATTTCAGCTCCGCGCTGGCGACATCAACGGCAACGGACAGAACGACCTGGTGGTGGTGTCGCACATCTTCAAGGACGGGGGGCCCGACTACCTTGGAGCTGCGTCGATTTTCATTACGGACCCGTGAGCCAACGGGTCTCGTGATCGCTCTACAGGTTCACATAGCTGTAGATCGGGCGAGACCCGCCCTCATCGACGGCGACGGGATGCCACTCCACCAAGGGCTGGTGGTACGAGATCAGCCGCGCTCCCGGCTTCATCGATTGGCGCATCGCAGCGCCGAACTCGGGGGTGCCGACCCAGTAGGCGGTGCCCCACACATAGAGCACGTCGAACTCCGACAGGTCCTGCTGGTGCACGTCTCCAAACACGATTCGGGTCGCGGCCGCTCCGGACATGCCCACGCGCAGTCGGCCCAAAAGGTACTGCAGCGGCGCCACTTCAAAGCCTGTGCAGGGCGCCCCCGTCGCCTCGTGGACGCGAATCAGCATGCGCCCATCCCCGGCTCCTAGATCGCAAAAGGCCTCGTCTGGCTTGACGGCAAGCGCCTGCAGGATTCGCGGAAGGTCATCGGCCGGAGTCGGCACCCAAGGGGCGTAGTGCCAGCTGTAGTACAGCGCCGGGACGCCAAAAATCACCCCCGCGATCTGCCATGGCACCGAGATCCAAGCCGGAGCAAGCCACGCCGGCGTCAGGCCGATGGCGACCATCACCAGTGTCAGCAGCAGGTCCCGTTGCCTGCTCGCCGCCACAAACTCTGGATCCGGAGGGGTCATGGATGGGCTGTATCGCCTCAACAACGGCAGCCCGAGCGCCGAAGAGCAACACGGAGGTGCCGGTGGCCAGATTGTGCCAGCTCGTGCTTGTAGGGACCTTGGCTGGATGCGCCGCCCACGACAACCACCGCTGGGAGCAAATCGACTGGGACGTCGGTGCGGCCGAGCCCGGCGACTACACCGGCGAGCTGCGGGTGCACGCCAAGGCCAAGGTCGGCCCGGTCATCGTCGCCAACGAGACCTGCTCCAACGACGCAGAGGTCCGAATGAACGCCATCGGGCAGCTCAACGGCACCCTGAGCTGCGACTTTGGCGGCGACATCGGACATGTGGGCATCGACCTGCATGGGGCCTCGTTCGCCATGCCGCTGATGGGGGGCACCCTCGACGCCGAGGTGAATGGCGAGCCGGTGTCCTTCGACTGGTCCGGCGGGTTCACCTCAGACACCGCCTTTTTTGGCGAGACTGACGGCAAGAAGAGCGTTCAGGGGGCGACGGTGCTCTTCAATGGATGGTTCGAGATCGAGCGCATGCCAACGGCGCCCGGCCGCTAGCCCTCGAGCTTGTCGACGATCAGCGAGATGAAGTCGTCGCGCTGAAGCTCTGCGTAGTCATGGCTCTCTTGGAACCAGGCAACCAGCGCATCCTTTTCGCCGGTCCTGGCCAGCTTGGCGACCGAGGGAAAGGCCAGCAAGCCAACCACCCGGCCCAGCACGCCTTCGGAGGCGGAGTGCCCGCCGTGGTAGCGAACCCGCAGCCAAGCAAACAGGAAGTAGACCAGTGCGGGGTCGGACTCTTCGAGCAGCGGTCGAATGTCAGCCAGCGGACGCCGGCCGTTCTCGATCAGGTCCAGAAGGTGCGAAGCGACGCGTTTTTCGGAGTCAAAGGCCATGGTTCTCTACTTCTTGAGGTCGTAGCGCAGGGTCCAGGCCACCGGCGGATCGAGCTGATCGCTGATGACCATGACGTCGAGCAGCAGGTGGTCGCCCTTGAACTTGTAGGTCTGCTGTCTGCCACCGCCTTCTTCTCCCATGAACTTGGCAGTGACGTCGCGGCCGTCGGCCTGTCGCAGGGTGAAGGTCAGCGTGCTCTTGTCTTTGCGCTCGATCGAGACCGCATCGGCACCAATCGTGCCGGTGGTCGGGGGCTTGCCATCGCAGCTGTGGGACCACTGATCGCCGGTGCGCACGATGTCGTAGCTGGTGCACCAATCGCGGATGCCCTGCAGCCGACTGCGCACAATCCAGCGCACCGCAAAGGAGTACTGCTGCGCTCCCTCTTCAATCGCGGCGTCAATGACCGCGCCGATCTCGTCGCCGCTGAGCACTGATTCGTAGCGGCCGTCCTCGGGGTCGGCGAAAGCAAGACTGGCGAGCAAAATCCACATGCTGCAGCAGGTAACAGATCAGGGAGCCAAATAGTCCCCAAGCACCTGCGCGAGCGGTCCTGCCACCCGTTCCACTCGCTGCGGATCGACCATTTGCTGTGCAAATGGGGTCCATTCTTGGACCAATAGGTCCCGCCGCACCTCTAGGCAAAGCACGCGATGGGGGTAGGCCTCGGACCAGCGAAAGCCCATGGTGGCCTCATGCAGGTGGAATGTGCCGCAGATCTCGGCAGTGAGGCCAGCTGCCGCCAATTCGGACACCAGACGGTCCGCCGATCCCGGAGGAGACAAGTCGACGCCGTCGGACGTCTGGGTGATCAGCTCGACCTGGGCTCGAAGCGGGCATGCGGCATAGCGAGCCGGCTCGTGGGACGCGTGCAGCTGAGTGACGATGTCTGCGTCCACGCGCTCAATATCGAGGGTGCGGGGCATGTAGGAGTGGGGAATGAGGCCCAAGCCACCAGCGCCTACGACCGCGGTCCAGGCTGATTGAGCAAGACTGGTGTACTGCTGATGCCGCTCGATCAGCAAAGAGTGATCGGCCGAATCAGTGACGTAGGGCTGAATGGCTCGCGTCACGCCTCCCTCCCCCAGCCCTGTTGCCTGTTGCAGCCTGCGGTTGGTGTCGATGAAGGTGCGCGGAATCAAGCAGCGAACGACCAGCGCACTGCAGTTCGGATGCGCAGCCAACATCAGCTCGGCGGTCCGACGACCGTACTCCCAGGCCCCCGTGTCGGTGTTGCAGTGAAAGAAGTGGTGCAGATCGGCGGGCAGCTCGCTGCTCAACTGCGCCGCAAGCTGGTCGTAGTGAGCCCGCAGTGATGCGCCATGGGGCACCTCGACCAACAAGTCCACCGAACCGGTCGCCTGGGCACCGCGAATCAGCTCGACATCGGCGATGTGAGGAATGGAGACAGGCAGCTTCATGGACGGGGCCTATCGCACCGGCATATGACTGCCGCGGTGGGTCCCATGAGCAATCCGTCCCTGGCGCTGATTCTGCCGCCTCTCACGCAGCTGAACACGCCCTACCCCTCGACTGCCTATCTGACGCAGTTCCTGGGCCAGCACGGCATCGAGACCACCCAACGCGACTTGGGCATCGAGCTGCTGTTGCGGCTGTTCAGCAGGCACGGTCTGCAGCAAGTCTTCGAGGCCATGGAGCAGCAACACGAACTGCCCGAGCCCGCTTGGCGAGCCCTCGCACTGCGCGATGCTCACCTGCGCTGCGTCGAGCCTGTGATGGCCTTTCTGCAGGGGCGAGACAGCGGACTGGCTCCGCGCATTCTCGAGACTCCCTTTCTGCCTCGGGGCCCGGCCCTGGATCGCGCTGACATCGAGGACTTCGGCAGCCTCGGCACCCATGATGCCGCTCGCCATCTGGCCACGCTCTACCTCACCGATCTG
>CAYYHT010000481.1:0-6193 GCA_964471355.1 uncultured Enterobacteriaceae bacterium | reverse complement strand
GGCCTGGACATCCACTGGCGGCGACATCCTGTTCATCGAAGCCACCAAGATGAAGGGCAAGGGCAACATGACCCTCACCGGATCCCTTGGCGACGTCATGAAAGAGTCGGTCAGTGTTGCTCGCTCCTACGTCAAATCGATGGCCAAGGAATACGGCATCGACGAGGACGAGTTCGACAAGATCGATCTGCACGTCCACGTGCCGTCAGGCTCAATTCCCAAGGACGGTCCGTCAGCTGGTGTGACCATGATCACTGCCCTGACTTCGCTGTTGACCGGCCTGACGGTCGATCCGACGGTCGCCATGACTGGAGAGATCACGCTGCGTGGCGCGGTCCTGCCCGTGGGCGGCGTCAAAGAGAAGATCCTGGCCGCCCACCGTGCGGGCATCAAGAAGATCCTGCTGCCCGAGAAGTGCAAGAAGGACCTCATCGAGGTGCCGGACGAAGTGCGCAACGCGCTCGAGTTCGTGTTTGTCAGCCGCATGGATGAAGTGCTCGAGCACAACCTCGGCCCCGACCGCCTCAAGAAGGCCCGCAAGGAACTCGCCGTGGCCAACCAGGCCAAGGCAGCCGAAAAGGTCAAGTCCGGCGACCAGGCGAACGCTTAGCGCTAGAGCAGCGCCAGAGCCCTAGCGGCGGTTTCCAACCGCCGGGTTACCTCGCACACATGAATCTGCGTCCCTTCAAGAAGGTTCTCATCGCCAACCGCGGTGAGATTGCGGTACGAATCGTGCGGGCCTGCCATGAGCTTGGCTTGGCTGCGGTTGCGGTGTTTAGCGAGGCCGATGCCGAGGCTCTGCATGTGCGGGTTGCTGACGAGTCCGTCTGCATTGGTCCTGCGCCCAGCAGCCAGAGCTATCTGCGTGCCGATCGACTGCTAGAGGTGGCGGCGGAATGTGGCTGCGACGCGGTGCATCCGGGCTACGGCTTCATGTCCGAGAACGCGGGATTTGCACAGGCGGTACTCGATGCCGGCCTGGTGTGGATTGGCCCTCCACCAGCCGCCATCCGTGACATGGGCAGCAAGACCGGCGCCCGCCAACGCATGCAAGCGGCCGGTGTGCCCCTGGTGCCTGGCACGGTCGAGGCCCTCAAAGATCTCGACGACGCCCGGACGATTGCAGCTGGCATGGGCTACCCCGTCTTGCTCAAGGCAAGCGCGGGAGGCGGTGGCAAGGGCATGCGTGCGGTGTGGTCCGAAGACGAGCTGGAGTCGGGCCTAAACGCCGCCAAGGGCGAGGCACTCAAATCGTTTGGTGACGACGAGGTCTACGTCGAGAAGCTGGTGCTCAAGCCACGCCACGTCGAGATCCAGGTCCTGGCTGACGGCCACGGAAACGTGGTGCATCTGTTCGAGCGAGACTGCTCCATTCAGCGCCGGCATCAAAAGGTGGTCGAAGAGGCTCCTTGCCCCATGATCGAGACGGCCACTCGCGACGCGATGGCCCAGGCGGCTGTCCAGGCGGCCAAGGCCGTGGACTACGTTGGAGCCGGCACCTGCGAGTTTTTGCTGGCTGCCGATGGCGCATTCTACTTCCTCGAGATGAACACGCGTCTGCAGGTCGAGCACCCCATCACCGAGGCCATCACCGGCATCGATCTGGTGGTGGCACAGCTGCGTATTGCTGCGGGCGAGACCCTCTGGCTCGAGCAGTCCGACCTGCAGGTGACCGGTCACGCCATCGAGCTTCGAATTTACGCCGAAGACGCCACGGCCGGCTTTCGCCCCGCACCCGGACCCTTGCACGGCTACCGCGAGCCCGCCGGCCCGGGAGTCCGCGTCGACAGCGGTGTGGTCGAGGGCATGGAAGTGCCCATTCACTATGACCCCATGGTGGCCAAGCTTGTGGTGTGGGGCTCGGACCGCAAGGCAGCGCTTGGCCGTGCAGCACAGGCCCTGAGGCACTACCACCTGGTCGGCATTCCCACGTCGATTCCGTTCTTTCTGGCGGTGCTGCAGGACGAAGAGTTCATCGCCGGACGCTATGACACCAGCTTCATCTCGCCCGAGTGGCTCGAGGCCAATGTGCGACCGCCCGTCGCGGACACCGAAGCCGTTGCGGTCGCCGCGGCCATCGCGCGTTTCGAAAAGGACCTGCGAGGGTCGCCGTCTGTGAGCGCTGGTCCGGCGGAATCGGCATGGAAGCGTTCTGGGCGGTGGAAGTCCACGCACCGAGGAGGAATCTAGCCATGGATTACGACGTGAGCGTGGCAGATCGCACCCTGTCCATTCGGGTCAACGCGGCCAAGGGTGGCGGCTACGAGGTCTCGGTGGCCCAGGGCCCGGTTCGGCGAATCGCCGCAAAGGCTGTGGGACCCGCAGAATGGGTCTTCCGTGAAGGCGACCGAAGCACCACGATGGGTGTCTATGTGGACGGCGATGTGGTGCATGTCAGCAAGGGCGGACACGCATGGCGCGTCGGGGTGGTGGACCCTCGCAAGGCTGCGCTGTCCATGGGAGACACCGGCGAGGTCGGGGCCATTGTGACCCCAATGCCGGGAGTCATCGTGCGCTTGCTAGTCGCCGAGGGAGACACCGTCACCAAGGGGCAGCCCGTGTTGGTGGTCGAGGCCATGAAGATGGAGAACGAGTTCAAGGCGCCTTGTGATGGCGTGATCGAACGCATTCCCGTGACTGCAGGGCAGTCTGTCGACAGTGGCGCGCTGCTCGCCGTGATCACACCGGAAGCGTCCCATGACTGACGACGATCTGGAGCGGTGGCGGGCTGAAGTGGCCGCCAAAGCGTTGGCCCGCTTTCCTGAACGCAAGCGCCTGATTCGTTCTGGCGGCGAGCCGGTTGCCGACCTGTACACATCGTCCGACGTCGGCGATAGCGAGCGCATTGGCTTTCCAGGCGAGTTCCCGTTTACGCGCGGCGCTCAGCCGACCATGTACCGGGCCAGCTACTGGACCATGCGTCAGTACGCGGGCTTTGGCACCGCCGCCGAGAGCAACGAGCGCTACCGCTACCTTCTCTCCCAAGGCACAACGGGCCTGTCGGTGGCCTTCGATTTGCCCACGCAGATGGGCTACGACTCAGACGACGACATGGCGCTCGGCGAGGTCGGTCGCGTTGGCGTGGCGATCGACAGCATCGACGACATGCGCACGTTGCTAGCGGACATTCCGTTGGACAAGGTCAGCACCTCGATGACCATCAACAGCACTGCCAGCACCTTGTTGGCCCTGTATGTGGCCGTCGCCAAGGAGCAGGGCCTGTCGCCGAGTGTGCTGCGAGGCACCATTCAGAACGACGTGCTCAAGGAATACATCGCGCGGGGCACCTACATCTATCCGCCGCGCTTCTCGATGCGGCTGATCACCGACATCTTCAAGTGGTGCCAGACCGAGGTTCCGCGCTGGAACACCATCTCGATCTCGGGCTACCACATTCGCGAGGCAGGCAGCACGGCTGCACAAGAGCTGGCGTTTACCCTGGCCGACGGCATCGCCTACGTCGATGCGGCCGTGGCAGCCGGCCTGCACGTCGATGACTTCGCCCCCAGGCTGTCCTTCTTCTTCAACGCCCACAACAACCTGCTCGAAGAGGTCGGCAAGTTCCGGGCGGCCCGTCGCATGTGGGCGCACATCATGCGTGACCGCTTTGGTGCCAAGAATCCACGCAGCTGGCGGCTCCGTTTTCACACGCAGACTGCGGGCTCGACGCTGACAGCCCAGCAGGTCGACAACAACGTTGTTCGGGTGTCCTTGCAGGCCCTGGCCGCCGTGCTCGGCGGGACCCAGTCGCTGCACACCAATGGCAAGGACGAGGCCCTGGCCCTGCCCACGGCGCAGTCGGCCACCCTGGCACTTCGCACACAGCAGGTCATTGCCTATGAGTCGGGCGTCACCGACTTTGTCGATCCCCTCGGCGGCAGCTACGCCGTCGAGCGCATCACCGACGAGCTGGAAGAAGAGGCGACCCGCTTGATTGCTGAAATCGACGGCCTCGGCGGCATGATCGCGGCGATTGAGCACGGTTTCCCGCAGCGTGAAATCCAGGCGTCTGCTTACCAGACGCAGCTGGACATCGACCGCGGTGAGCAGTCGGTGATTGGCGTGAACCGCTTTGAAGATGACACCACGCCAGATGTGCCACTGCAGACCGTCGACCCGGCCATCGAAGATGCCCAGGTACTGCGACTTCGTCGCTTGCGAACCCGCAGGGACTTCGCCGTGGCCAACGGCGCGATTTCTCGCATCGAGGACGCCGCGAGTGGCGACGACAACCTGATGCCGTGCATTCTTGATGCAGTCGAGAAGAACTGTTCTCTCGGCGAGATCGCCCACGCTTTGCGCCGCGTGGCGGGTACCTACCAAGAGACGCCCATCGTCTGAGGCCAAATGCCTTGATTCCCGTCGACATGCCACCCGCGGACCACCGCCCCCACTGCATCGCACCGCTGTGGCGAATGGACCGGCCCGACAGCATTGGGTCCATCACCTCGGACGAGTACCCCATTCGGGTGCACTGGGACCGGGAGTCGGACCAGCAGAAGGCGGCCGATGTGATGGCCATCGCCGAGCTGTCTTGGGCTGTGCAGGTCGATCAGCTGGGCTTTCGCGCCCCGGTGCTGCCCGACGGTGAGGCAGGTCCACAGCTGGACATCTACCTCGCCCCCATTGGCGAGTGGGAGGCCTGGGTTGAGCCCAACTGGTACGAGGACACCGACCCTGGCGATGGCTACAACTCGACTGGTGGCTACATCGCCATTGACCGAGAGCTGCCGGCCGAGTGGATTCCCAGCTACGTGGCCCACGAGTTCAATCACACGACTCAGTTTGCGACTGACTTCAGTGAAGAGACGCTCACCATCTGGGAGGCGACGGCCGTGTCGGCCCAGACGTGGACGCTTGGTGACGAGGGCATCTGGGACTGGGACGTGGCTGATTTCCAGGAGGCTCCGTGGGCGCCCGCTCTCGTTGCCGATGGAGAGTTGGTCTACGCCTGGTCAGGTCAGGGCTACATCTATGAATATGGGGCGGCGCTGTGGGTGATGCACCTCGACCAGGTTCTGGGCGATGCAGACGGTTCTGCAGGGCCCGCCCTGTGGGATGCGACCGCGAACGAGGGCTGGAGCTACGAGCCCGACGTGGTCGATGCGGTCCTCGAGGTCAGCAACCAGGACTTGGGCACGTTCATGAATGGCCTGGCACGGACTCGTTGGCTGACTGGAGACCGCTGGGATGCTCGCGGTTTGCCCGAGGCACAGGATTGGACAGAGGAAGAGGCGGTTCCGACCGAGCTGCTCGTACAGAGTGCCGACATTCCGCTGCGCACGGACTTCGAGTGGGGCCCGACCATCACCGGGCAGCTGTTCATCGAGGTCGATCTCGATGGGCGCGATGACGAGCTCGTCATCGAGCTGTCCTCGGTCGCGGGCTTTGATAGCGCTTTGTGGGTGCTGGCCGATGGCGAGGAGTTCCAAGCCAGCGGTTCACAGCCCCGAGTCGAGCTGCAGACTGCAAACATCGAGTCGCTGGTCATTGCCATCTCGAACCTTGGACCACCGGACTGGGACGGGGACGACGACCCTTGGGTCTGGGGAGACCAGGAGCTGAGCCTTGGATGGGGTGAGGTGCCCGAGGCCGAGCCTTCGTCATGCGGCTGCGCCAGCAGGTCGTTCGCCGGAGGATTGCCCCTCGCACTGTGCAGCCTGCTGCTGATCAGGCGTCGGCGGGAATCCTGAACTCTTCGGGCAAGATCGGCGCTGTCCAGTCCGAGGGCGGCGCTGTGATCCACATGCGGAACTCCTCGTCGAGCACCAGGGTCGACCCATCTTCGAAGTCCTCCCACACGTTCTCGTCGCCGATGCGCTCGCTGGCGACCAGCAGGTGATTGACCGGCTTGTCGGCCGGCCGCTCGGGCAGCATGCACACCTTGCTGGGCTCTTCGCAGGTATGAAAATCGGCGCAGAAGTGCTTCTGTGTCGACACGTGCAGCGGCATGCCCGCGCGATGCGCAAAGAACATGCGCCCGTCGGTCAGCAGGACATTCATGATGGGGGTCAGCAGGCCTTGCTCCTGCGCTTCTTTGTGAACGTCGAACAGCGCTAGACGCAGGTGCTTTCCAGATTCGCGGGCGTTGCACACGGTGCGGCCGGCACGGCAGCCCCCGTTGCGGCCGATGGCCGAGAGCAAGTAGTAGAACAGGTGCTCAGAATCTGTATCGCCCAGGATCAACGGATGG
>CAYYHT010000480.1:0-6205 GCA_964471355.1 uncultured Enterobacteriaceae bacterium | reverse complement strand
GACGGCCTGCACATGCAGCTGACGGCGACCGTTGGCTACGTCACGGTCGACGGCGTGAACAACGCAGCCAGTCCCCCCGAAGAGTTCCTGATCGACTGGAGCGAGATTCCGACCTGCCCGCGGGCCTGCGACGAGCCCTAGAACTCGCTGTCACACAGCTTGACCAGCTCGTCTAGGCTGCTCTCGGTGCCCTTGTCGACCACGCCGTGCAAGATCGGTCCTGTGCCGAAAATTTCGGGAATGAAGCTGACCTTCCAGGTGAAGAAGGTGCCTCCGTCCTGGGCAACCAGGGTCATCTCGGCCTTTTGATCGACCACCATGCCGCCCTTGAAGGAGTGGTAGCGGATTTCGTTGGGCTTGTCGGTGCTGTCGATGGTCTCGAGAATCTTGTTCTTGATGCCGCCAACCTTGACCACCGCCTGTCGGATCATTCCGGCGGTATCTGGCTTTCCGTCGCTCCCGGGCTCGACCAGGGTGATGGTCGCCTCGGCCCAGCGGGACATCTGATCGGGCACGATGACCAGTGGCCATACCTGACTTGGGGTCCCTTTTAGCTGGCGGGTCCAGGTGAAGTCCCAGCGCTTCTTGACAGAGCCCTCGACCGGTTCGGGCAGGTAGATGACTCGGGGGCCGTACTTGATCTGCGCCCACGCGCCGGCTTCCATCAGCTTGCGCGGCAGCTTCGTCTTGATGCCATTGACCCCGCCCAGGCGGAAGTCGAGGAACTCGATGGCGAGGTTGTCCGCGACCTCGTAGGTCTTGAAGATGGTGACGTGGCCCACGACCCCTCCAAGCGCCACCACCGCTTCCCACTCCGTGGCAAAGCCGCGCTTCTTGAGCGGCTTGCGGAACCCCTTCTTGGGCAGCCCCTTCTTTGTGCGCAGGCGCAGCTTCTTGCCCCTGGCAAAGAAGCCAAGGTGGTGAAGGGTGATGCGCCCGCCGGGGTCGAGATGGGTCTTGAAGATGTCCGAGCCCTCGCCGATCTCTGCAAGCTCGATGAGCACGTCTTGGTAGTAGCCAAAGCCAACGCGGGTTCGGTATTTGCGCTCCTTGCCCTCCTGTTCAAATGACTTCGGGCCGCCTTCGCCCAAAAAGAACTGACCCATGCCCGGGTAGGTCCGAGTCAGGTAGTCCGCGGCCTCTTCGATATTGGGGCAGACGACCCCGATTTCGTCGACGTCGACAGTCAGGCCGATTTCCTCGCGAAAGTCCGCGGCGAGCGGTCGCAGTGCGGCCTTGAAGTCAGGTTGGGAGAGGTAGTCGTCGAGGTATTTCAAGTTGGACATGCCGCGAAGTGTACGCGTGTTGCGCTGCTTTTCCACCCCTGCGGCTACACTCCCGTTGGCAAGCGCGGTTGGAGCGTCATCCTGGGCATCACGAATCAAGAAGTGACCTTCGACGAGGTCTGGACACATGTCGAGGCGCAAGGCCTCGCCGGTCTTGATCCCAAGAAGCTGCACGAGACCATTCGGGGCTCGGTATCGACCGCATCCGTGGGCAGCAGCCTGCCTCTGTTGCCCGAGGCCGAGGACACCTCTGGTGACCTGATCATGGGGGAACTGCTGGGCGAGGGCGGCATGGGCGTGGTTGTTCAGGCCACACAGAAGTCGCTCAAGCGCGAGGTGGCGGTCAAGAGCTTGCGCACCAATGCGAGTGCGGCCGCGGCCACAGCGCTCATCCGCGAGGCCAGGCACACAGGCGCCCTCGAGCACCCCAACATCATCCCGGTGCACACGTTGGGCCGCGATGCCAAGGGCAGTCCGGTGCTGGTCATGAAGCGTGTGGAGGGCAGCGTCTGGAGCGATCTCATTCGGGACGCAGACCATCCCGCGTGGGAGGCTGGCAACTTTGCGCCGGACCACGTCGAGCGCCATGTGGCGGTGGCCATCGATGTCTGCCGGGCCATGCAGTTTGCCCACTCACGCGGAGTGCTCCATCGCGATCTGAAACCTGACAACGTGATGATCGGGCCGTTCGGTGAGGTCTATGTGCTGGACTGGGGGCTGGCCTTTGAGTTCGGTGGCGAACCCGACCCGCGTGTCGTCGGCACGCCGAGCTTCCTTTCCCCCGAGATGATCATCCCCACCGAGCCTGTGGGGCCGGCGACGGACGTGTACCTGCTGGGCGGCTGCCTGTACAAGGCCCTGACCAAGAAGAGTCCCCATCCCGGCAAAGACCTGATGGAGATGATGTCGAGTGCGCTCACGCAGCCCACTCCCGAGATGCCCGAGTGGTTGCCAAACGAACTCGCCAACATCCTGCGCAAGGCGATGTCGCGCAAAGCCGAGGACCGGTATGCAGATGGCGGTGAGCTGCGTACTGCCCTGACGGTCTTCAACCGCCATCACGCGGTGGTTCCACTCGTCAACGCGGCCAAGGCCCACCTAGACAAGGCCCAGAATGACCCGGAAGCCGACGGCGAGCTTCGGGCGGCCGAGTTCGGTTTTCGCCAGGCGCTCGAACTTTGGTCTGGGGCGGACGGAGCGCGACAGGGCCTCGGTGAGGTCCTGAGCCTGGCGGTCCGCCGGCGCTTGGCCCGCGATGATGTTGATGGCGCTGAAGCCGCGCTGGCCGAGCTCCAAGAGCTGCAAGACGATCAGTCCAATGAGTGGGACCTCACTTTGACCGAAGAAGTCGTGCTCGCTCGCGAGGCCTGGGACGTTCTGCGTGCGCGCGCCGAGAACCTAGACCCGCGCAAGTCGCGTGAGGTGAGGGTGCGCTTCTTCACCGCGATGATGCTGGTGTTGGCCGCCATCTCGGTCATTCAGTGGCCGTTTGTCGCCAATCGCGTGTCGACCTACGGCAATGGGTACCTGTTCAGCCTCACCGTCATCACCATCGTGCCCATCGTGCTGTCGTTCTTGGTGTTCCGCCGCGCCTTGCTCTCGAACTTGGTCAACCAACGCATCGCGATGCTCGAGACCGTGGCCATCGTTGGCATCTATGCGAATCGGGCCGGGGGCTATATGCACGGCACTGACCCCGGGGTCGTGCTGGGCATGGACATGTTCTTTGTGACCTACGGTGCGGTGGCCGCTGGCCTCTACGTGCGGCGTCCGCTGCTGTTCGGCGCGCTGCCATGGGCCATGGGAGCGGTCATGGCGACCATGTTCCCCATCTGGGGACCGCAGATCTTCACCGTTGCCTCGGTGGCTTCGGTGCTCGTCATCATCCGGGTGAACTTCTTGGCCTGGGACAACATGCCCTCGTGATCAGCGGGTGAGCACCAGCTTGCCGGCGACGGCTGCCTCATCCATCATTCTGTGGGCCTCGCGAACCTCCTCAAGCGGTACCCGCGCACCGATCACCGGCTCAATTTTCCCCGCTGCCCCCAGGCGCATCAGCTCGGCCCAGTCGTCCCGGCACTCGTCCCACGACGCGCCTGTGGACGAAGTGATGCTGTACAGGCGCACGGTCTTGTCGTTCCAGCGCAGCTTGAGCGAGAGGAAGTGCAGGAAGCCGCGGACGACGCCGAGCATGCCGCCGCCTACATCGCCGCTGACTCCAAGCGAGACCAGAAAGCCAGCGGGGTTCAGGACCTCGTAGGAACGCTTGAGGTGACTGCCTCCGACGCCGTCAATGACCGCATCAACACCCCCGGGAGCGAGCTCGCCGATGCGCTGAACGAAGTCTTCGGAGCGGTAGTCGATGGGCGTGCAGTCCCGATCGGTGAGGAAGCCGTGCTTTCGCTTCGATGCGGTTCCGAACACCTCGAGCTTCTGCAGCTTGGCGATGTCGAGTGTGGCTGTGCCGACCCCGCCGGCGGCCCCGTGCACCAGCAACTTTTGGCCGGCCTGCAGCGCGCAGAAGCGGTGAATGAGCTGCCATGCAGTGATGTAGTTGAGCCCCAACGCCACAGCAACCGCGGGGTCGAGTCCGTCGGGCACCGGTGCCAGGCGGTTGGCCCCCACAACCACATGGTCGGCATAGGCGCCAAAGCCGGGGCCAGGCAGCATCGCCGCGACCATGTCCCCTTCGGACCAGCCGGTGACGCCAGCCCCCAGCTTGTCGATGGTCCCGACGACGTCGTATCCGGGGGTGAACGCCCACGGAGGAGCCAGCACGCCACGTCGCCGCATGACGTCCCCGAAGGCGATGCCATTGGCGGCAACGGTGATTCGGACCTGCCCACTGCCGGGGGAGGGCACCTCGCGTTCCTCGACGTGCAGTACTTCGGGGCCGCCTCGGCCTCTGATCATGACGACTCTGGACATCGCGGCATGCTATCAGGTCATCCACAGTGGGCTGACCGCCGACGTCTCCTGCCGCTGCTGGCCGCGCACCATGAACGTCTCGGGATTGTTCGCATCGACGGCCTCGAAAGGGACTTCGAAGCGGTCGGGATGTACACAGCTCTCGACCGATGTCCAACCGCCGGGCATCGTGGCCAGAATCACCGATAGGTCGGGCACCCTGGCAAACACCAGATCCAGCAGCCGCAGCGTGTCGCCAACGAGCTCCCACACGACCAGTGTTTCGGCCGGTTCACACCAGCCGAATCGACGAAAGCCGCCATGGGTCAGGACCTCGTTGATGGGCAACAACCAGCCGCTGTCGCGCACCGACCAGATCTCCGAGACCGGCATGCGCGACTCCAGGGCTGCGCGCACCAGGCGCACGTCGTCGGCTCGGCGGTCAGACAGTGGTCGCATCGGCTTGTGGGGTGGACCCGCGGCTACGTCGAGGCGAAACCGCGACAGATGCAGTTCCTCGAATCCCATCGGCTCATAGAAGGCCGGAATGTCGGTGGACAACTGAACGGGGATGCCGCGCAAGTCTAAACCCGCGAGAGCCTGCGCCATGAGCTCCGTCGCGAGCCCTCGGCTCCGAAATCCCGGACGGGTGCATACCGCGTGGATGCTGGCGACCAGACTGTCTTGTCCGCCAATGCGAACGGGCAGCTCGAGCACGCCCACATGGGCCAGCAATCGACCGCGATCGGACTTTAGAAACGGCGCCGACACGTCGCCCCAGCGCCAGCCGAGTCGGTCGGCGAGCGTGATGCGCGCGCGGGACCGCGGCCAGACGGTCTCGAACAGGTTCAGGCGGTCTTCATCCATGCCTAGCGCACGAGCACATAGGGCTCCTCGAAGCCAAAGCTCGCGCCTCCTCCGGTCTCGACCTGAATCTCAACTGCATCGGGCAGCAGGAAGGTCTGGGACAGTCCAAAGAGGTTGCCGCTGATGGCGCCGAATGTCGAGCCGTCCACGACCGATAGCGCCGGCGTGTTGTGCCACAGATAGAAGCCGGACTTGCTGCCGCCAGCGGGCCACGGGTTGGCGCCGGCTAGGCCGCCGCCGCATTCTCCGTCCGAGCCCGGGGTCAGGTGCTGGGTGGCGCCGAGATAATCGACCAGTGTGACCTCGATTCCCCGTGTGGGCACCGACGTCTCGAGGTCACCGAAGTCGTCGTCTGCGGTGACCGCCACGGCGCGGGTGTCGGGTCCCATCTCCGAGATTGTCTGTCGAATGGCGTCGAGCTCGGTCAGGCCGATGAGCCCGCCGGTGTCGGCGCGAATCCAGCTGATGGGGAACACCGACAAGCCACCGCCGATGGCGTCAGGGCCGACCACCGAGTCATCGGACAGCCAGCTGTAGTGCAGCGTGGCGTTGTCGGCGCACTTGTGCCACGGGTTGTTGGTGCCGTTTTGGGCCATGAACAGAAACTCGCCCTCGGACATGGCCAGCTTGTACCAACCGCCGCCGCCCCTCGTCATGTCGCAGGGCACTTCAAAAGGAGCACCCGAGCCCAGTGGGTCGACCCAATAGGGCCCGTCTGGGGCGGTGGGGTCGGCGGCGATCAAGGCTGCGCAGGAGTCCACCGGGTGAGCGGCGTCGGTGCCGCAACGCGAGACGAAGGCATCGGTGTCGTCGCAGTCCGGGCCCCCGTTCTCGATGGCGCTGTCGAGACCATCCCCGTCGAAGTCGTAGTCGCTGTCGCCGCTGCAGTCGCTGTCGACGCCGTCGTAGATGATCTCGGGGGCATTTGGATACACGGTTGGGTCGGTGTCATCGCAATCCAAAGCCTCGAGCACCCCGTCGCCATCGAGGTCATCGTCTGGGGTGGTGGCGTCGCAGTCGTTGTCCACGCCGTCGTAGGGCGTCTCTGGTTGCGCCGGTCCGACCGCGCTGTCCGCGTCGTCGCAGTCGTCTGCTTGAACAGCCCCATCGCCGTCGAGATCATCATCGGAGGTGGCCGCGTCGCA
>CAYYHT010000479.1:0-6244 GCA_964471355.1 uncultured Enterobacteriaceae bacterium | reverse complement strand
CCGCAGCTGGTTGCAGGACCCATCGAGCGACCGGAACACCTCATTCCTCAGCTGCGCCAACCGCGCCGGGTCGATGCCGATGCCCTGGCCGCCGGCAGCCTGCTCATCTTCTGGGGCCTCGTGCGCAAGGTGGGCATCGCCGATGTGGTCGCACCGGCTGTCGACCGCGCGTTCCGGCATCCCGAGGACCAGACCAGCATGGCCCTCGCCATCGGCGTGGTGCTGTTCTCGCTGCAGATCTACAACGACTTCGCCGGCTACTCGTCGATCGCCCGCGGAACCGCACGCGTCCTTGGCATCGAGCTGATGGAGAACTTCCGCCAGCCCTACTTCTCGACGAACATCACCGTGTTCTGGCGCCGGTGGCACATCTCGCTGTCGACCTGGCTGCGCGACTACCTGTACATCCCCTTGGGTGGCAGTCGCGGCGGCACTTTGCTGACCTACCGCAATCTCATGCTGACCATGTTGCTGGGCGGGCTGTGGCATGGCGCGTCCTGGAACTTCGTGGTCTGGGGGGGCATCCACGGCGTGGCACTCGCGGCTCACAAGCTGGTCAGCGGCAATCGCAAGATTCTCGACAATGCACCGGTGCGCACTGTCGCTGACGGGCTGTGGGCAGCAAGTGGCTGGGCCTTCACCTTCTGCCTGGTCCTGTTTGCCTGGGTGTTCTTTCGGGCCGACACCTTTGCCGACGCCACCGCCGTGCTGACAGGCATCGCATCGGGCCGCGGCGAGTGGGCTTGGGTCGACTGGAGCACCCCGGCGCTGATGACCCTGTGGGTGCTCTTCTTGGACATTCCGATGTACCGCAACGACGACCAGACCGCCGTACTTCACTGGCCATGGCCTGTTCGCGGCACCGCCTATGCCAGCTTTGCGTTGCTGCTGGTTCTGTTGGAAAGGGGGAAGGATGCCACCTTCATCTACTTCCAGTTCTAGCCCCCCTCCCCTGACCTACGACGGCGTCGCCGTGGCCCTGTGGGCTCGTCCTCCAAGGGCGCTGCTGCTGGCCCTGCTCATGTTGATGGTGGTCGAGCTCGGCGTGGCCCGCCAGGACTGGATCTGGAGCCACAACCCACGCTCCGAGACGGGTGTGCTCGACGCCATCGAGCGGCAGTCCATTGGCGCGTCACACAACCCTCAGCTCGTGTTCATGGGCAGCAGTCGAACCCGCGACGGCATTGCACCGCGCGTGCTCGAACAGCAGCTGTCCCTCGAGCAGGGTGCGGTGCTCAACCTGGGCATGACGGTGGGTACTCCATTCGACGCGCTCGTGCTGTACCGCCGCAATCGGGAGGCGCTGAGCAAGGCCGGCCTCATCGCCTTTGGGGTCGAGCACTCCATGTTTGACGCGAACGCCTATGTGAGTGAGCGGGCCAATCGCTTTGCGAGCCTGCGCGAGCGACTGCTTTGGTTCGACGGAGACACGCGGCAGGCGTTGCTGGTCGGGTGGGTCTGGCGCACCTATGACGCCCGTGAGCCGATGCGGCTGTACGTCCAGTCAAGGCTCAGCGGCAAGCAGCCCAAGGCGCTGCCCATGACCGACGACGGCCGAATCATCTGGATGCGCCGCTCGGGCAAGGCCGAGGACCCGACTCGAATCTCCAAGAAGCTGTGGCGCCGTTTTCGGTTCAGCAACCGGCGGGTGGCCGTGCTCGACGCATTGATCGAGCTGATGCAGCAGGACGGCGTCGAGGTCGTTCTGTACCAGGTGCCGACCCGAAACCGCTTCTGGAGCTATGCCCGCGACAAATACACCCACAAAGTCGACCGCTACGACCAACAGATGCAGGCGGTCGCCGCGCGGCATGGCAGCCGCTACTACGACTGGCAAGACGCCAAGAGCGTGGGCCTGAGCGACGGCCACTTCTTTGACTACGGCCACATGCGGGACTCCGGCGCTCGCGAGTTCGGCCGGGTCATGGCCACCACGCTGTGGCAAGGCCACCGAGACCATCTACCAGAACAGGCACACTTGCCCTGATTCCGCCCCAGACTTTGGTCGGCACGGTGTTCGCATCATTCACCGAGCAAGGGGGGCATCATGGATGGTTTCAAGAACCAGTTCGGAGACATCACGGAGATCCGGTCAGTATCTGCGTTTCCGACGGTCTCCGAGCCCACCATCATCCTCGATGACGGCACCTTCAATCGTCGCGCTTCGGCCGAGGACGTGTCGCAGGATGTGCAAGACCGTTCCAACCGTGAAACAGAACGAATCACTCTGCTCGGTGAGCGCTACACCCTCGAAGAGGTCTTGGGACGAGGAGGCATGGCCACGGTCTATCGAGGCGCCGATCTGGTCACCGGTCGCCCCATCGCGGTCAAGATCTTGGCTAAGAACGAGCACAACCGAGGACATGTCGCTGAACGCTTCGCGGCCGAGGCCCAGGCTCTAAAAATGGTGAAGCACCCTGGCGTCGTCGAGCTGTACGACTTCGGCAACCATGAAGGCCACGCATACGCCGTGCTTGAGTACGCCCCGGGCGGCTCGCTGCACGACCTGGTCTGCAATAAGGGCGCGCTGCGCTGGCGGCTGGCCACCAAGATGTTGGGTCAGGTGCTTCGGGGCCTCGATGTCGCCCACAAGCTGAACATTGTGCACCGCGACATCAAGCCCGCAAACGTACTGTTTGACGACCGAGGCCGTGCCTTGCTCGCCGATTTCGGCATTGCTCGTGTACCCGGCAGCAAGCACGAGACCGAGATTGGATTGGTGATGGGCAGCCGAAGCTTCATGGCGCCGGAGCTGTGGGCGGGCTGCGAGTACGCGACGCCCATCTCAGACGTCTACTCGGTCGGTGCGACCATGGCATGGGTGCTGACCGGCATGAAGCCCAATGGGCTGTGGGTGCAGCCGCCAGACTCCCCGTCATGGCAGGCCATTCCCAGGCAAATTCGTCCCATCATTCGCAAGGCCATGGACGCGTACCCCGAGAAGCGACATCAGACAGCGGGAGAATTCGCCGATGATCTCGACGAAATCTAGTCCACTCAGATCGGGGACTTGGCGTTCGCCTGGATGTAGCCGACAATCTCGGAAATCGGTGTCCCGGGCGGGAAGATGGCGGACACTCCCGCAGCCAGCAGCGCCGGCACATCGGCCTCGGGAATGATGCCGCCAGCAATGACGAGCACATCATCGAGCCCTTCGTCGCGCAGCCCCCGGGCAATGGCGGGCAGCAGGCGGTTGTGAGCCCCCGAGAGAATGCTGATACCGACCACGGCGACGTCCTCTTCGAGGGCCGTGCGCACAATTTGAGCAGGAGTGCGGTGCAGGCCAGAGTAGATGACCTCCATGCCGGCGTCGCGCAGTCCGCGCGCAATGACTTTGGCACCTCGATCATGCCCATCAAGACCGGGTTTGCCGACCAGTACTCGCAGGCGATGACTCATGGGTGCAGGGCTCCTCGGGCGATCACAATACGCTGAATCTCGGAGGTGCCCTCGTACAGGGTGGTGATGCGGGCGTCGCGGTACAGCCGCTCGACCTCGTATTCCTGGCTGTAGCCGTAGCCGCCGTGGATCTGCACCGCCTCGTAGGCGCAGAAGTTCGCGGTCTCGGACGCAAACAGCTTGGCCATCGAGCACTCCATGCTGCTGGCTTCGCCCCGGTCCTTCATCGCCGCGGCGCGCCACGTCAGCAGCCGGGACGCTTCGATGCGCGTCTTCATGTCGGCGATCTTGAACTGGATGGCTTGATGTTTGGCGATGGGCTTGCCGAAGGTCTTGCGCTCGTGGGCGTACTGGACCGACAAGTCCAAGCAGCGCTGGGCGATGCCGATGGACTGCGCGGCGATGCCAATGCGGCCACCATCGAGGGTCGCCATGGCCACCTTGAAGCCATCTCGTTCTTCGTGCAGCAGCGCATCGGCGGGAGCGCGGCAGCCGTCGAAGACCATCTCAGAGGTACCGCTGGACGCGATGCCCATCTTCTCTTCGACCTTGCCCACCGAGTAGCCGGGGAAGCTCGATTCGAGGATGAAGGCACAGATGCCCTTGTGCCGGGCCGCGACATCCATGTTGGCGTAGGCCACGCACACGTCGGCTTGTGGGCCGTTCGTGATCCACATCTTGGTGCCGTTGATGACCCACTCGTCACCGTCTTTGCGGCAGCGGGTCATCAGGCTGGCCGCGTCGGAGCCCGTGCCAGGCTCGGTCAGCGCGTAGCAGCCAATCAGCTCGCCGGACGCCATGCCCGGCAGGTACTTCTGCTTCTGCGCTTCGGTGGCGAACTGGATGATGGGCCAGCTGGCCAGGCTGTTCTGGACGCTCATCACCACGCCAACCCCGGCGCAGGCGTACGAAATTTCCTCGAGCGCGATGACGTAGCTGAGCACGCCCATCTCGGTGCCGCCGTACTTCTCGGGACAGAGCATTCCCATGAACCCAAGCTCGCCGAGCTGGGCCACAAGCTGGGTGGGGAACTGGTGCGACTTGTCGCGTTCGGGGGCCCCAGGCATGACCTCGCCACGGGCGAAGTCCCGCGCCATGTCGCGGATCATCTGCTGGTCTTCGGACAGTTGGAACATCTAGTTGCCCTCGAAGTTTGCGGCGCGGCGCTCGAGGAAGGCGGCCATGCCCTCTTTCTGGTCGCTGGTGGTGAAGCACAGGCCGAAGGCCGTCCGTTCGGCGGCAAGCCCCGCTGCGAGGTCCGCATCGGCGTTGTCATGCAGCACGCGCTTGGCGAGGCGCACAGCCACAGGACCCTTCTTTGCAATTTCGTCAGCGACACCCAGTGCCGCCTCGAGTGCATCGCCCTCGACGGCGCGAGAGGCGATGCCAATCTGCACCGCTTCAGCGGCGCCAATCAATCGACCGGTCAGGCACAGGTCCAAGGCCACGGCGAGGCCCGCACGGCGCAACAACCGCTGGGTACCACCGAAGCCGGGAATCACGCCCAAGTTGACCTCGGGCTGCCCGAACTTGGCCTTGGGTCCAGCGATGACGATGTCGCACGCCATGGCCAGCTCACAGCCGCCGCCGAGAGCAAACCCGGGAACCGCCGCGATGACGGGGATGGGCAGAGCCGACATCTTGGCTCCCAGGACTTGGCCAGCCGCAGCAAAGCCCTCGGCCTGCAGCGGGCTGATGTCCGCCATCTCGGCGATGTCTGCACCGGCGACAAAGGCGCGGCCGCCGGCGCCGCACAGGACGATGGCGCGCAGTTCCGGGTCGGTGGCCGGACCGTCAAAGATCGCAGTCAGTCCACTGATGACGGCCTGGTTGAGCGCATTGAGCGCCTTGGGGCGGTTGATGGTGACAAGACCGGTGGTCCCGCGCTTCTCGAACAGCACAACTTCGTCAGACATGAACAACCCCTAGTAGGAATAGAAGCCGCGGCCGGACTTGCGTCCGAGCCAGCCGGCTTCGACGTATTTGGTGAGCAGCGGGCAGGGCCGGTACTTGCTGTCCCCGCCCATGCCGTCGTGCAGCACATGCATGATGGCCAGACAGGTATCGAGACCGATGAAGTCGGCCAGAGTCAGCGGCCCCATGGGCACATTCGTGCCGAGCTTCATGGCCACGTCGATGTCTTCGACCGTCGCCACACCCTCGTACAGAGCGAACACAGCCTCGTTGATGTAGGGCATCAGCACCCGGTTGACGATGAAGCCGGGCATGTCCTTTTGGGCCAGCACGGTGGTCTTGCCCATGGACTCGGCCATGGCGTTGACGGCCTGGTAGGTGGCGTCACTGGTCTGCAGTCCACGGATGATCTCGACGAGCTTCATGACCGGCACCGGGTTCATGAAGTGCATGCCGATGACTTGTGAAGGCCGGTTGGTGCGCGCCGCAATGGCGGTGATGCTGATCGAGGATGTGTTGCTGGCCAAGATGGCCTGGTCGTTCACGGCCGTGTCCAGGCCCTCGAAGATCTTGAACTTGAGCTCAGCCCGCTCAGTGGCGGCCTCGACCACCAACTCGCTGTCGGCCAGTGCCGCCACATCGGTGGTGAATTGGATGCGAGCCACAGCCGCATCGGCATCGGCTGCAGTGATGCGCTCCTTGTTGACCTGGCGGCCGAGGTTCTTTTCGATGGTGGCGCGAGCCTGGTCGAGCTGTGCCTGGCTGATGTCCTGAAGGGTGACGTTCAGGCCGGTCATGGCCGCCACATGGGCAATGCCGTTGCCCATCTGGCCGGATCCGACGACACCAAAGCGGGAGATGTTCACTGGGGCTCTCCTGGAGGGGATGCAAGGGGTGCCGAGGTAACGCGGGAAGCGGTCACGAACTCGAC
>CAYYHT010000478.1:0-6280 GCA_964471355.1 uncultured Enterobacteriaceae bacterium | reverse complement strand
TCTGGTCCCAGTCGCTGCGGGTCCACCACGACCAGCCGATTTCGTAGGTGCACGAGATGCACTTGGGGTCCAGCTCTAGGCAGGTCTGGTAGGCCAAGATGGCGCCGTCGGTGTCGGACGCCTGCTGGGCGACAAAGCCCTTTTTATAGGCGGCGGTCGCGGCGGCGGTGGAGCAGCTGCCGTCTTGGGCGGAAGCAGTGCCGAGCAGGAGGAGAGTCAGGAGGGTGGTCATTCCGCGGCACTAACCCGCAAGATCACAAATGTATTCGACCCTCTGGGTCGAGTTCATTCCTTTCCCCCAACCTCGATGTGCTTACGTCCGGTGTGGGTTTGTCCATGTCACTGAAAACGCACTTCGCAACGTTGGCGAGGTCGATTGAGAAGTGGCCCATCGAGCTCGAGTCCGTGCACGCCATCCGCGACGCTGTCGTCGCTGGAGCGAGCTTGGATGGGCATCTCGATGAGGCCTTGGAGAACTGGCGGCTGAGCAACCAGACCACGGTGGGAGAGCCACTCGCCTTGGCGATCGTGGTGCATCATTTGAGGGTTGGAGACGTGGGTCCGCTGCAGGACCTGATCGCATCTGAACGCTTCGCCTATGAAGCGTTCAATGGCATGCGCGATGCTGTCGAGCTGGGCATCGATGTCGAGCCGCTGCTGCCGATGCTGTTCGCCAATCTGCAGGACGGAAGCGGGTCGAGCTCGCCCGAGGTCGTCATTCGCCTGTGGCTCAAGGCCGACCCCGAGCATGCGGGTCGACTCACCGAGCTGATCAGGGGCGGTGTGCTGCCGATGGGGCCGGTGCCATCAATGGCCACCGACTTGGCTCTGTTCGAGCACGACATCGGTGGCCTCATCGGCATCCTGGGCCAATGCCTGTCGCATCCAAAGAGACGGGTCCGGGAACGCGCCAGCTGGGCGCTAAAGCTGGCTTGCCAGAAGGGAACAGAGGTGCAGCCCGCCGTGCAAGCCATGAGTGAGGTGGTCGCCAATGGGCAAGGCGATGAATCGAGGAACTGCAGCTACGTGTTGTTCACGACTCGGTGGCCCAAAGGGGTCCGGCCGTTGCTCGCTCATGACAGCGTCGAGGTTCGGCAGGGGGCTGCGGCAGCACTTGGTTTTGGACTGCTGCGGCGCAGACGAGGCGTTCAAGCCAGGTCGTTGATGTGGCGCTGCCTGCTCGACGCGGACCAATCGGTGAGGCAGATTGCCACCCGGGTGCTCGCCGAGGTGCGCGAGAAGGGTCAGACCCTCAGGCCCGATGCGGCGACCCTGCGTCTGATGGCGGCGTCCGATGCGGCCCTCGTCGAGCCGTGGCTGGCCGAGCTTGCACGACAGCATGAGGACCTCGTTGACCTGCTAGGCCCTGCGACCACGGCGGCGTGCTCGATCTGCCGGCAGATCAAGCGCTATCGCCACTACGGCTACGCCTCGGACATTCCCGACGTCTGGAATCGGATTGAGTGGGACAAGGGGCTGGGCCGCTGTCCCGAGTGCGGCAATGCCTACACCTACCGCGAGGAAATCGAGACCGAGATGTACAGCCGGTGGGAGGACTACTGGCTGGAGCGTCCGTCCCCGGCGGCCATCCTGCGGATCAGTCGCAAAGGCGTGTACGCCAAATACGAGAAGGACCTGCCCAAGCTGCTCGAGCGCTATCAACGCGAGCTCGATCATCAAGAGGAGTGGGCACGTCGCGATGCCGGGCACTTCCTGGCCGAGTGGTACTTGAGTCGACAGGAAATCGACCGGGTCCGACAGCTGCTGACTCACGCGCGACCTGGGGTTCAGGAAGAGGCGATGGCGGTCCTGCGCCCGGGCAAGGTTCCGGGGCAGTTGCTGCCGACGGTCAAGGCGATGGTCAAACACCCAAGTGCCTCGATTCGCAGGGCGGTGGGCGGCATCTTGGCCAAGGCGCGTGCCCCAAAGATCAACAAGTGGGAGCAGCGCATGCAGCTGCTCGACACCCATGACGCGGCGGTGCTGAATGGAGCCCTCCAGGACTTTCCCGCAAAGGGCTGGCCCGCGAAGATTCCGGTCATTCCGCGGCTGATCGAGCTGCTGGAGCACCCCGACGAGACCGTTCAGCGAGCGGTCGTCGCAGCGCTGCGGGCCTTCCTCCTGCAGGGGCAGACCAGCATGGTTCAGCCGGCGATGGACTTGCTGAATCACGCCGAGGATGCGCCCCGGGGATTCGCTGCGAAACTGCTGCTGACAGCCGTCGACGAGGGCATCGACATCAGCCAGGTGCACGGTCGCTTGGGCCAGATGGTGGTCGAGCGCCAGTCCGAGTACTACGCCAACGAGGTGCTCGAGAGGCTGCTGCGGCATGGGCGCGAGCTCGGTGACGCGTGGCCGTGGATTCTCGAGATCTACGGCGACAAGGTCAAATCCGGCTACCTGCAGGCTTGGATGTACCGCATCGATGAGGCCATCGCGCTGGCGCCGGACACCGAGACCATGCTGCTGTTGGCGGTCGAGCAGCTGGCCGGTTCCTATGCCTCCTACGCCGCGAGTGCGTTGCGCGATGCGGCGGTTGAGCGGGACCTAGACCTGTCGGGCGTCATCGACTTCATCGCCCACGAGCGCTTGACCCACTCCGACGAGGCCATCCGCGAGATGATGGCCACGTGCTTGGTGCGCCAGCTGCACCGCGAAAAGGACTGGGAGGCACTGGCTGCCCTGCTGCAGGAGCGGCTGCCTCGCACGGTGCATCCGGTGGTCGATGCCCTCGAAGAGCTGGATTGTCGACCGCTCTACGGTGACTTGGCCAAGCTCGCGCACATCAAGGCGACGTGGCTGAACGAGGGCGTGATGATCCTCTTCCGCAAGCAAGCCGAGCACGACAATCGGGTGGCTGCGGTCCGTGCGGCACTGGACCTCGCCAAGTCCACCGATGCCGTCGTCAAGATGAGAAAGCACCTGGACAAGCGCTTGGGTCGCTAGCGCACCATCAAATAGGACGCGTAGCCCCGGTCGGACTGTGGGCTCCAGCTGTCACTGCAGCCGCCTCCGTCTTGGAAATCGTCGAGGCCCTTGAGCGACTGGCTGCCGGTGTTGCCGAATTCGTCGGTGAAGGCCATGGAGCTGCCAGCAAATGTGGTCGACAGCATGAACAGGCTGACATCGACATTGTCCCAGTCTCCGCTGAAGCCTTGCCGCATGCCGATGCTGCGGATGCGGCCACTGCTGGAGTCGCAGCCAAAGAAGCCTTCGGTCCACCCGGACACCGTCAGGTTGTCGGTATCAGTGGCCCGCCACCAGTCGTCGCTGTCGGGCATGGGCATGCCGTCGGTCCAGCCCCAGGAGTTGTAGCTCGAGCGGTTGTAGCTGCCCGTGTACGCCACCCAGATCATCTGGTCCGCCTCGAGCCCACGCGCGTCGAGGACAAAATCCTCGGTGGCGAACAGCGCATTGCCGCATGCGTAGCTGGCCTGTGAGCCCATGCGCGGGACGCAGCCGTTGGGCTCGTCGTCGGCGTTGTCGTTGTTGGTGATGATCGTCCACCCGCCGCCGTCGGTGGTCATGTCGCACTGGGTCAGCACGGCGTCGGATGGGTTGCCGCGGGGGGCAATCCAATAGGCTCCGTCGCCGCCCGAGTCCCCGTTGTCGATGATGTGCTTGCACGACAGCGCCGAGTTGGTGGCCGAGTTGCCGAGGTTCTCGTCGGTGACCGCACGGCCGACCCAGACCGTGAAGTCGTCGAGGCCGTAGGACTCGTTGGAAGAGGTGTCGGTGTCGCTGTCGAGATCGAACAGCAGCGAGTTGGCGGCGTGTGGCACGAACCAGTCCGCATCGATGATCAGGTCGCCGCGGTTGGTACCGCTGATGCCACAGAAGTGGTCTCCTGATGGCAGCAGACCGTATTGCTCCCAGAACACCCGCTGTCCGTCGACACTGGCCCAGAAGTACTCGTCGTCCCAGGTGTCGATGCGGTAGGCGTCGGCCTCGATCCACACCTTGTCATGAGGGACGTTCAACAGGTCGAGAGTGATGGTGCTGTTCTGGCTCGAGGTCTGGTCCTTGCCTCCCAGGATCGTCTCGCCGTCACAAGACGACGTCTTGCTGTGGCTCCAGTCGGCGTGAGGACCGCTGTCGAAGTCGTCGAAGAACACCCGGGTCCAGCCGCCGCCGTTGCGGGTCATGTCGCACTCGACCTGAAAAGGCGCGATGGAGCCGCCGAATCCGTCTGGGTCGATGTCGTAGTTGCCGTCGATTGAGCTCGGTTCGTTCTCGAGGATTTCACGGCAGTCGCGGTATTCGCACCCCGCGGTCCCTGGGAAGACCAGCATGTCGTCGTCGTCGCAGTCCTCTCCACCGCATGCGATGTCTGCCCACGTGTCGCCGTCGACATCGCCGTCGGGGTCGCCGTCGCAGTTGAGATCCGAGATGGCGTCGCAGGCGGTCGCCGCGTCTGGGAAGGCCAGATCGTCGGTGTCGTCGCAGTCACCGCCGACCAGCTCGGCGTTGGAGTGGGTGGTGTCGGCTTTGTCGCAGGCCGTCTCGGCGGTGCTGTCGTTCCCGAAGAAGTCGCCGTCGTCGTCCTGGTACCAGATGGTGGCGGGGTTCAGGATGTCGCTGGTGTCGTCGCAGTCTTGGTCGTCGAGCACGTGAGCGAGCGGCTGCTCGCATTGCTCGATGGTCGCGCCGGCTGGGTTGCCGGAAAGGTCTCCATCGGTGTCGGGGTACCAGACGGGCGGCTCGAACACACCCTCGGGGTCGGTGTCGTCGGCGAAGGTATCGCAGTCGTCATCGATGCCGTTGCAGACCTCGTTGGCAGTGGGGTGGATAGTGTCGTCGCCGTCGTCGCAGTCGGTATTGTTGCCCGCAAAGCCGTCTGGCTGGATGCACACAGAGCTCGTGATGCCGCCGGCATCGCCGAAGCCGTCGCCGTCTGCATCGGACCACCACGTGGGCGCTTCCTCGTCGACGGGGCCGTCGCAGTCATTGTCGAGGTCGTCGCACAGCTCGGGCGCGCCCGGAAAGACGGTGAAGTCGGCGTCGTTGCAGTCATCGGTGTCCATGACCCAGCCTGCGGGTTGTTCGCAGGCCTGTTGCGAGATCGCGCTGCCCCATCCGTCGCCGTCCAAGTCCTCGTACCAAGTGGTGGGGTCGACTGCGTCGTTGTCGACCAGAAGGTCGCAGTTGTTGTCGATGCCGTCGCACAGCTCGACCGCGTTCGGGTTGATGGTGCCTTGGGTGTCGTCGCAGTCCTCGGCGTTGGCCACGAGATCGAAGCCCGCGGCGCAGCCCTCGACTTCCTCGTCTGGGTCGCCAAAGCCGTCGTTGTCCTGATCGCGCCACCACAGGTTGCCCTCGGCATCGTCGGGGGTGCCGCTGCAGTTGTTGTCGACACCGTCGCAGATCTCTGCCGCATCGGGATTTCGGGCGGCGGACACGTCATCGCAGTCGTCGTCGTTGTCGACAAAGCCCTCAGTGCCGGTGCATTCGATGCTTTCAGCTGTTGGATTGCCGAATCCGTCCCCGTCATTGTCGGCCCAGACCGTCTCGGTCAGGCCCTCGTCGACGGTGCCATCGCAGTTGTCGTCGACCGTGTTGCAGGTCTCTTCAGCGTCGGGGTGAACCGCGCCGTCGTCGTCGTCGCAGTCCTCACCCGCGAGAAATCCGTCCCCGTCTGAGTCAAAGGCCCCAGCGCGATCCTCACGTTGCTCGTCGGTGATCAGCACGCAGCCGCACAGCGCTGCAACCAGGAGCGAGGGCGTGAGGAGTCGAACCATGGCATCAGTCTAGCAGGGTCTACAATGGGTCGCCTGGAGGTCCCCCTGCGACTCGGACTGTTCTTCTCCCTGCTGCTCGCGCAATCCGCCTGCACCCTCGACGGTGACGGTGACGGCGTTGATGGCAGCGCCGACTGCGACGACTCGAACGCCACTGTGGCGCCCGGACTCGACGAGGTCTGTGATGGCGTCGACAACGACTGCGACGGGAACATCGACAACGATGCTGTCGATGCGCCGGACTGGTATGAAGATGCCGATGGCGACGGTGCCGGTGGTGCTGTTGCTGCGACGGACTGCACTCAGCCCGACGGCCTTCTCGAGCTGTCCGACGACTGCGACGATGCGGATGCCACGGCGTTTCCCGGCGGGACCGAGGTCTGCGGCGGAGGCGACGAGGACTGCGACGGCAAGGTCGACGAGAACGACGCGGCAGATGCGACCACCTGGTATGCCGATGGGGATGGCGACGGATTCGGCGGCACGGTCAGTACAGTGGCCTGCGATCAACCTCCGACCTTCTCGGACCAGACGGGCGACTG
>CAYYHT010000477.1:0-6284 GCA_964471355.1 uncultured Enterobacteriaceae bacterium | reverse complement strand
CAACCCGACCGCGGTGATTTCGGGCCAGTAGTCTCGGATGCCCATGCCGATGGGCTTGTCCCGAAACAGCAACACGAACGTGCCCAAGTACGTGGCCAGCGGCACAATCCAGATCATCGGAAAGGAGCCGACTTCGGACGCGATCACCGTGGTCACGGCCAGCAGAAAGCCGGAAGGCAGGGCGGCGATCAGCGCCCACAGTGCCAGGTCGCTCAGTCCAGGAGCGTCCGGGTCGTCGGCGGTCCTCTCAGCTTCGGGCTCGAATGTTGGGGTCGCACTGAAGAAGGCCGAGGTGACCGTGAGCGCGTAGACACAGTACAGGCCGGTCCAGGCGACGCTCTGTGCGTGCAGGCCCAGCATGGGTTCGACGAGGAAGGGGTACCCGATCAACGCGACCAGCGACCCGGTGTTGGACGCCGCATACAGCGGATAGGGCTCGCCCTGTTCGGCGAGCGTCGACTTGCTCCACCACAGCTGCAGGACCACCGCAGTCGTGCTGAGCACAAAGAAGGGCAGGCCGATGGACCAGGTCAGGGCCCAGATGATCTGCATCGCGGGGGCCTCTGGAGCCACCTCACCACTGACCCCGATGGGCATGTTGATCAGCGGCAGCAGCAGCAGCGCCAAGTGCCAGCGGCCGATGCGCGGGGCGATCAGATGCGCATAGACGTAGCCGCCAAACAGCACGACTTGAAAGAACACCAGCGCCGTCAGCCAGGTGCTGACTGCCGACCCGTAAAACGGCACCAGCATGCGCCCCACCATGGGTTCCATGCCGAAGAGCAGCAACGCCCCGAGCAGCACAGTCAGGGTCATGATCCGGGCGGATGACTTCACGTAGCTGACGATATCACTTACCGGTGAGTCCATGAACGAGCCCGAACTGTCCAAGCTGATGTCCACCAAATTGATGCCCTTGCGCATGATCTGGTCCGCATTCCTGATGAGCCTGGTGGTCTACGGGGTTGTGCTGATGACCTCAGAGCTGCCGGGTGAAGAGGGACCGCTGCCCCTGGCGCTCAGCGGGGTCGCGGCCATGGAAGTGCCCATGCTCTTCTTCATGCGCTTTCAGCTGCTGGGGCCGACACTGGGTTTGTTTGCTCCCAACGACATGCGTGTCGACACGGTGGCGCCCGAGACGGCCGTGTCGGCGGCTGTGCGCAAGGCTGCGGCCAAGTTCAACACCGGCTGCATTGTCGGCTTTGCCATTGCCGAGTCGATTGCCATCTTTGGCTTTGTCGGCTCGTTCATCAGCGGCGAGCCCATCTGGTACATGGGCTGGTCGACGGTCGCTGCCGGGCTGCTGGTCCTGCAGTTTCCAAGAACCGAAGGCGTGTTGGGATTGCTCGAGGCGAGTGTTCGCGTCCGTGTGCGCGAGCTGCTGAACTAGCCTATTGCCAGTCCACGGCATCTGACCGGTAGAACCCAACCCCGAGCGTGTCCAGGCGTGTTCCATGGGTTCCGAGCCGCACGCGGTATTCGTCCCAACTCCGGCCTTCTGCGGCGGACCAGCCAATCTCTGCGTGGCCGATGGTGCGGGGCCAGATCAACAGGTCGAGGTCGGCCTCGGTCTCGACGGTCTCGGTCCAAAGGGCCCCTTCGACCCCCAGAATCTGGTCCTCGGTAAACGGGGCCACCGGGTCCCACTCATAGGCGTCCTGCACGGGGGTCGCGCCAGCCCAGAACGTGCCCACCGGCGTGTCGACGTCGTAGAGCATGTCGAGGTAGGCGTGGTCGGCGGGGGACGCGATGATCTGAGCACCCTGCGCTGCGGCGTCCTCGGCCTCTTGCCCGTACAGCCAAGCCTGCGCGACGTAGTCATAGGGCAGGTCAGCGCGACCCACCTCCTCCCAGCCGATCACCACCTTGCGCGGGTCAATGACCTCTTGGCCGTGCCGCATCAGCTCTCCATAGGCCTCGTCGTCGATGGCCGCAGCCTCATCTCCGCCGACGTGAATCCACGGGCCGGCGGTGATGGTGGCGAGCTCCCAGTACACGTCGCCCATGAACTCGGTGGTCACATCGAGATCGGGGTCGAGGGCGCTGATGCCAACGCCGACGCCTGTGAATGGCTCGGCCGCGACGCCGTCGCTGTTCAGCTCGGGATACGAGGCGAGGGCCGCGTTGACGTGGCTGGGCATGTCGACCTCGGGGATGATCACGACCCAGCGGTCCTTGGCATAGGCGATGAGGGCTGCAAACTCGTCTTGGGTGTAGAAGCCGCCTTCGCCTCCTCCCACTTGTGTTGCTCCGCCAATCTCGGTCAGCTTAGGCCAGCTCTTGATCTCGATGCGCCAGCCCTGGTCGTCGGTCAGGTGCAGATGCAGGCGGTTGAGCTTGTACAGCGCCATGCGGTCGATCAGTCGTTCAAGAGTCTCGGGGCCGTAGAAGTGCCGCGCCACGTCGACCATGACTCCGCGGTACGAAAAGCGGGGCTGGTCCTCGATGTGCACCTTGGGTACCAGCCATGGCATGTCGACCGTCTCGGTGGAGTGGATCTCAGGAGGCAGCAGCTGCAGCAGGGTCTGTCCTGCATAGAACAGCCCCTTTGGGTCGTCCGCGATCATCGTCAGCTGGCGGCCGTTGCTGTCCAGAAGGTAGCCCTGGTCGCCGCGATCGACAGAGCTGCCCACGCGCAGGTCGATGTCGCCGTTCTCGGCCCAGCCCGTCGTGACCTCGAAGGGAAAGCCTGTGGCGGGTCGTAGCTGGCGAGCAAGCGACTCGCCGACCTCATCTTGGTCCGGCTCTACAGCGATCCGGGTCTCGGCGGTCAGCTCAAAGCAGCAGCCATAGACCGTCATGTCCAGCGGAGCGGGAATGACCGAGACCTCGGGAATCTCGGGAGGAGTGCATGCAAGAAGGGCCAGAGTCCACACCCGGCTACGGTACCCGATCGCAGCCTTCTGTGGCCACGCGCGACGACCGTTCTAGTCCCGGTCCTCAAAGGCCAAACCCGCCCAGTAGGCGAAGACAAAGGCGCCCATCATGATGACGTGGAAGATGTCGTTGTGGTTGAAGTGGGTGTGCAGGCCGATCTGACTCATCTGCCAGCCTGCACCACCGAGCATCGTTGTGGCTGTGGCCAGCGTCCAGCCTGCGCCGACATTGCCCTCTGTGCGCCATCGCCAGGCCCCGATGACAACTAAGGTCAACAGCGTGGGGCCGTAGTACATCGTCAGGTAGATGAACTCGTTGTAGCCGGCAAGCTCCGCGACCATGTAGACCAGCGCCAGAGGGGCAGCCACGCCCAGCAAGATGCGCCGAGGCCCGGCCGCAAGCAGCGCTCCGCCGGCTCCGGCGAGCAGTCCAAGTGAACCGGCAGCCGTCGTCAACAGGGCTGTGTCCCACATTGGCGTGTACTGACCCAGATGGTAGGCAAAGCCATGCTCGCTGCCGCCGCTGACGAAGCTGACCGAGAAGGCAAGCATCGCCAGCGCCCACCACTTGGTCGCGGACTGGCCACGGGGCAGCGCATGCCGCAGCAGCAGACCGCCCAGAATCAGGCACTCAACCGCGAGCACATAGTCGGTCAGCATGGTCATGGGCTCGGCAATCACCCAGCTTCCCACCTCAACGCACGGCACTTGCTCGCAGACTTCGGGGAAGGGTCCCATGCTGTGACGCTAGCAGATGGGTGATCCCCGGTTAAAGCAGCGCGAATCGCGAGGGAAAAATGGACAAGGGCGATCGGGTCCGAATCGTGAAGGGACGGCAGGGCAAAGACCAGACCGGCTCCATCTTCTGGGTCGGCGAGAACAAGTATGGCTCGGGCCAGCGCTTCGGCATCTCTGGTGACGACGGCGAGACCTACTGGATTCCCGAAGAGAACTGCGAGCAGCTCGAGGCTGGCTCTGCGGGCTTCGCCCAAGAAGAAGTGTCCTTTGAGTTCGACAAGGGCGATCGCGTCGCCTGGAAGAACAACAACGGCAGCGGCGTCGGCACCATCATCTGGATTGGCGACAACAAGCACGGACCGGGCAAGCGGGTGGGTGTGCGCGACGAGAACATGGAAGAGGCCGTGTGGCTCGATGGCCGTCTCATCTCCAAGCTGCCGGACGACTACGAACCGGCTCCGCAGTCGAATGACCGCGTCGACTCGTGGGGCGGCGGCAACCGCAACACCGCTGGCGGCAACCACAGCTCAGGCGGTGGGTACGGTGGCGGCTCGGGCGACCGCGATGCTGGCCAAGCCGATTCCTGGGGCGGTGACTCGGGTGATCCGGGACCTCCTCCGGCAATGGACGACGCCCCCAGCGGTGGCGACCACTACGACAACTGGGCCGCAAACGCCGAAGACGAGGGCGACGACGCCGGCTACTAGCGCTAGCGCGCGACCATGTAGGGTCCGCCGGCGCGCTGATCGCCGGGTCGGATCTCGGCAAAGGCGGCGCGCAGCGGATCGCCTTTGGGCAACAGGTCGACCACGCCGTCGAGGTGCCGCGGGTCGTGGGGCGCCCGCCAGTTGGTGACGGTGCCGTCGCGCATGGTGGGACGCAGTGTCACGGCCTCAATCGGCTTGATCTCGGCGCAGTAGGCCGCCAGGAACTCGCGGACGATGTCGGTTTGTTCGGCCCGCCAGTAGGCAACCAGGGCGCCGGCCACATGGCGCAGGTCCTTGGGGCGCTGCAAACCGATGCGAAGCAGGGCTGCTGGCGCCTCGGCCAGTGGCGGACTGCCGGGAATGGCGTCCTCGATCGCCCGAATGGGCCAGGCCGCGACGCCCTCTGCGGGTGCCTCTCTGAGTGCCCCCTCGACCAGGTCTCGAAGGCGCTCGTCATCGGCATGCAGTCCCTGTCGGCACAGAAGCCCCGCCGCGTACCAGCCCTGTTCTGGCGACTCCCCCAAGGCCCAGGCCAGCAGGTGGCCGCGCAGCCATCGCTGCACAGGAACTCGGTTCTCGAGGTGGTAGCGACGGATGAGCCCGCCGTCGCTCGATGTGGCTGCAAACCAGTCGGCCGCTGGAAAGTGCTCGGGGACCCCGCCCAACGTTCTCAGGGCCTGGTCAACGCTGTAGTCCAGGTGACTCGGGACGTTCGGGTAGGACCCCAGCCAAACAGCCAAGGCAGGCACCGACGGTTCATTCAGAATAGCGTCGAAGATCACCGCGTCGGGCTGTTCACTGGCCGCGGCCGCGATGCACCGTGCCAAGGCAGCTGGAGCCGTCTCATGGGCGACGAACAAGTCCGCCAGCAAGTGTGAAGGGATTCGCTTCGGCTGTGCGGCGAGCGTGTCCAGCAGCGCCTGCGCGTGCACATGGCGGGCCATCTGTCGCGCCCAGTCCCAAGCCGAGGCATCGAGGACCAGCTCTGCAAGCGCGGCCATCGCTTGCAAACCGAGACCACCTGTCAGGGCCGCCGCGCCGCCGTTGACGTGCTGCAGCGGCTTGAACAGGCGCTGCGCGGCGGCCACCTCGTCCACCCAGGTGGCGCCTTCGATGAGGGCCAGCTGTGGCAGCGAGCCGTCCCAGTGAACCTGGGGGGCGTGGGCGTCGGCGATCAGCTCGGCCATGGTCTCGACGGCCTCTGCAGACAAGTGCATCGGTCCGATCGCTGTTCGCTGGTGGTGCCAGACCCAGCTGACGAGCGGCCCGCGGTATGTCTCCTGGCCGGTGTCGTAGTCGTACTCGATGCCTGGAGTCCGGGTCCACGGGCTCTCCTCCTCCACCGCTTCAGTCGGGGTGGGCATGGCCATGGACCGCTCGGTCTCGGGGTCGTGGCGGTATGGAAACTCGGTGGTCGTCTCTTGGCTGTCCCAGGCCAGGCGCAGGTAGTTCCGCCACACATCATTGTCGTCGAGGTCGCGCACCGTGAGCTTCAGCAGTGCTGTGGCGCGCTCGTTGGGGTCGCTGCTGGTCAGAGAGCTCATGGGCAATTGTAGACTGTGCTCATGTCCAACGATCGTCCCGCAGGTGGGGCTCTGCTCGCCTCCGCTCTGTTGCTCCTCGTGTTCTTTGCGATGCACCCGCAGTACGCCGATCCCCGCGACGATGCGGCTGTGTTCGCCGTGATTGCGGGCATGGGAAACACTTGGCGCCTGGTGCAGGTCCTGCGCATTGCGTCGCTGTTGTTGCTGATGGTGGGACTCATCCCGCTTGTGCGCGCACCCGAGGTGCCCTGGCGCGCTTGGCTGGGGCGAGCGGGGTTCGTTGTGTTGCTGCTGGGCACGGGCTTTATGCTGCTGCACGGTGGCTTGGAGCTGGCCTATCCGCGGCTCATCGACAACAGCATCGAGGCGGCCACGCTCATCCGCGACTTCGACACGGGCCTGTTGGCGTTGACCATGCT
>CAYYHT010000476.1:0-6299 GCA_964471355.1 uncultured Enterobacteriaceae bacterium | reverse complement strand
CTGAATCCGTGTCCGCATCGCTGTCGGCGTCGGAATCGGCGTCGGCGTCCGAATCGGTGTCGGTGTCCGAATCGGCGTCGGTGTCCGAATCGGTATCTGTGTCGGTCTCGACAGGCAGCTGGGCGTCGAGGCCTCCGCAGGCGGTAAATGTCAGCAACAACAGAGCAAGGGTCAGGGGTCCGGTCTTCATGGGGCCTCCGCGCTGAGCACCAGCATGCGACCGAGCGCGTGCTCGACCGGTGCAGAGGTCTCGTAATCGCCAGCCCCCCGGTATTGCTCGACGGCCAGCTGGTAGGCGGCATGAGCGCGCTTCTTTTGGTCGGCGCGTTCGGCAATCTCGGCCGCCAGCAGCGCGATGCGTCCGGTGTCGGTGTCGTGGAATCCGCTCTGCTGCAGCAGCTTGCGACCGACGTCGAGGTTTCGGTCCCAACTCGACCATTCGGAGGCGATGGCACAGCTGGGCAGCAGCAGGATGTGTGCTGCGCCGAGCAGGTGGGGACGCTCTTGCAGCTCGAGGTCTTGGCGAGCGCGCTCGATCATCTGCCGTGCGGTGCGCCAGCGGCTCTGCAGCAGGTAGACGATGCCCAGGTTCAGGCGACACATGATCGCCTCCCAGGCTCCGATGGCCTCGTGCAGGGCCAGCGCGCGTTTGTACTCTTGCTTTGCGCGCTCCAGCTCTCCGGCAGACCGCAAGATCTCGGCGCGGCTGTTGATGGCCAATGCCAGGGCTTCGCGGGCGCCGAAGCGCTTGGCCAGTTTGCCCGCGCGGGTCAGCAGCTCCCACGCCTGCTTCTTGTCGCCGTGGCGGCGCTCGAGCATGCCCAGCTTGGCGATCGAGATGGCGACCAAGACCTGGTCACCGGTCTGCATGAAGCAGCGTCGGGCTCCCTGCAGCAGGCGTCTGGCCTCGGTGATGTCTCGTCGTTCTCCGGAACACTCGCCGAGCAACATGAAGCTCATGCCCAGGAGCTCCAGGTCGTTGCTGGTGGCGGCCAGCTCATTGACCTTGGACAGCAGCTCTTCAGCGTCGGGGTAGCGACGGTGATTGAGGGCTGCGCGGCCTCGCTCGAACAGCGCCTGTGCCAGCTGCTCATCGCGCCCGGTTGCGGTAGCCACTTGCACGGCTCGGATCGCCCAGTCGTCCGCTTGCAGCGGATCGCCGCGGAAGCAATGCATGCGAGCCCGCAGAATCCACATCTCGACGCGTCGCTCATCGTCCTGAGCCAGGGACAGCGCATTCATGCAGGTCTCGGCGCTCTGAAGCAGGGACAGCGCCGAGCGAACGCCCTTGCGGCTCCAGGCAGTCTGCACCCCGCTCATGAGTGGACCGATGGCTTCTTCGAACTGTTCGGCCGCGACCAAGTGGCGGCCGATTCGTTCCTCGGCGCCCTCATCGTGTCGCCTCTGCAGCATGACCGCACAGTGGGCGTTGTGCTCTTGCCAGCGTCCGGCTTCGCGAGCACCGCGCTCGAGACTCTCGCGCAGCATGCCGTGTGCGAAACGCCAGCCCTCGTCGGTGCTGTCCACCAAGTTGCTGGAAAGCAGGCGGTCGATCAGGTCGGCACGGGTGCGCAATCCGTCGGCTGTCAGGGCGACGCGGCTGCCGCCAATCCACTGTTGTTTGGAGCCTGCGGGGTCGTCACAGGCTTCTTGCCACTCGGTCTCGTCCACGCTCAGGCCCAGGGCTGCTGCGCGCTCCAGGTGTTGTCGAGCGATGGGTGGCAGGCCGTCGAGCAGCTTGTCGATTCGGCCGCTCCAGATGGAGTGGATGTCGTCGGGCAGGGGCGCGTCCTCGCCCTCTCTCAAGACAAATCCGGTGTCGGACACCCCCAGGACACCGCGGTCGACCCAATCGCCCACCAGCTGAACCGCGAACGCCGGGTTGCCCGCGCAGCGTTCTTCGACTCGAATCGCCAGGGCCTCGTCCAGCCCCAACAGGCCTCGAACCAGGTGCTGGGTCTCGGTGGCCGACAGCGGGCTGACCGTCAGTTCCTCGGTGTTGGGCATGGACAGCAGGTCGTCGAGGCTCTCGGATACGCCCGGATTGTCGGCGAGTGACTCGTCACGCACCGTGTGCACGATCAGCACCGGCATAGGCGCGCTGGCCTGGGTGGCCATCATGCGCTCGGTGAAGGCAATGGCATCGCTGGAGTAGTGGGCGTCGTCAAACCAGATGATGACCGGCCGCCACATGGCGAAGCGCCGGGCGAAGCGGCGCACGATGACGTGGCGCTCTGCGGCTCGCTCCAAGCGAACGGCAGGGGCACCGGCGCGGGTGTCTTCGTCCCTTGCGGGCGAGATCAGCTCGGTGAGGGCCAGGGCTTCTTCATCGCTCTCGGACCCGTGAGACTCGAGGAACTCCTCGACCCTCTCCATGACGTCGTTTCGGTCGAGCTTGCCGCAGAGCAGTGCCCGGCTGACCAGCTGCCGCAGTCCGTCGGAGTTGCGGTCGTTCGGCCCGTGGATGGCGTGCAGGGTGCTGGCGGCGCCGAGCTCGTGGGCGCGCTCAGACAGCCATCGGGCCAGGGCGCTCTTGCCCAGACCGGCGGCACCGCGAATGAGCACGTAGTGCCCGACTCCGGAGCGGCGAACCTGCTTCAGCGCCTCCCACAGGACGTCCCGTTCCTTTTGGCGGCCGACCATCGAGATGGCTCGCAGGCCGTACAGGCCCAGGCCGGCGCCAACCAGCTGCATGGGCCGCGGTGGAGGGACGGGGCGGCGCCAGGAGGTCGGGATGGGCGGAGGTTCCGGCGGGGTGAAGTTCTGTCCGAACAGCGAGACTTCGTCGGTGCGAGCGACCAGAGGGGCCTCGACGTCGGGCAGGTCGAGGTCCGACACACTGGCAAAGGTGTCAGAGGGGAGCGAGGTCACGACGCTGTCGGTCAGCAGGGTCGACAGCTCTCCACCTTCGAGGTCCACGAGGTGTGTGGGGCCGTCCTCGTCTTGCAAGAAGTTGGGTTTGACGAAGGGATCGGCGCGCAACAAGGCGCTGTCGACATCGAACTGAGTCTTGCGGGGTGGCTTGCGCTCGGGGTCCTCGAGATCGAGCAGGCGCCAAGCGGCGTCCGCGGCCCGTTGGTAGCGCGCCTGCGGATCTTTCTTGAGCAGCAATGAGACCCACGCGGCCAGGCCAGCGGGCATCGGCGCCCGGGGCTCGAGCTTGGGAGGATCTTGGTAGAGCTGAGCGCGCAGCAGGGCCGGACCCTTGAGGCCCGTGAACGGAACGCGCCCGGTCACCAAGCGGTAGGTCAGGCAGCCCAGTGCGTACAGATCGGTGTGTGGTCCGTAGTCGCGCCAGCGCCCCAGCAGCTGTTCGGGGGCCATATAGTGCAGGGTTCCTGCGGCGCCTCCGAGCACGCCGGTCTGGCCTTGCCAATCGACCGCGTGGGCGATGCCGAAGTCGGTGAGCTTGAGCCCAGGGCGCGCGTCGCCTTCGTTGCACACCAACACATTGCCGGCCTTGAGGTCGCGGTGCACCACCCCTCGAGCATGGGCGTGGGCCAGGGCGTCGAGCAGGGTCAGCAAGATGGCCTTGACCTCGGGCCAAGACAACCCGTGCCGCAAGGTCGCGAGGGATCCGCCGCTGGCGAACTCCATGGCCAGGTAGGGGCTGCCCTCGGCGAGCTGGCCCTCGCTGGCTTCGGTGGCGTGGCCCTCGACCATGCCGTGCTCGAGCACGAGCACGATGGACGGGTGGTCCAGCGACGCGGCAGAGCGCACCTCGTTCCGGAACGAGATCAGGTATTTCTCTTCGCGAGCTGCTTCGCCGGCGATGACCTTGATGGCCACTGGCGTGTTGTGCTTTGGGTGCACTGCGCGCCAGACCGAGCCCATGCCGCCTTTCGCGATGGGCTCGATGAGCTTGAAGGGTCCGAGTTGGATGTCTCCGGCCATTGACCGAAGTCTATCCCGCTCTATGCGCGACCGAGCACCAGACTCACATTGGTGCCACCGAAGCCGAAGGAGTTCGACAATGCGACCGTCAGGTTGCTGTCAGTGGGTTCGAGCACTGGCGGAAAGTCGTGCAGCTCGGGATCGATGGGTGCTGCATTGACGCTTGGAGCGAGCCATCCTCCCTCCAACATCCACCAGGTAAAGATGGCCTCGAGGGAGCCTGCAGCGCTGATTGTGTGGCCCGTCGTGCTCTTGGTCGAGGAGTAGGGCACGGGAGCGCCGAACACCTCGCGAAGGGCGCGCACTTCGGCGACGTCGCCCGCTGGAGTCGAGGTGCCGTGGGTGTTGACGTACTCGATGACGTCTGGCGTCAGCCCGGCGTGCGCGATCGCCTGGCGCATGGCGCGGATGGGGCCTTGGGGATCGGGCGCCACCATGTCGCCCGAGCCGTCCGATGACATTCCCCAGCCGAGCAAGCGGCCACGGATTGCAGCGCCACGAGCGACGGCGTCCTCGGCACGCTCGAGCACGACAGCTCCGGCGCCCTCGGCCATGATGAAGCCGGCGCGATCGGCGGCGTAGGGCCGCGAGGCGCGTGCGGGGGAGTCGTTGTCGGTGGAGTTGTAGGCACGCATGCTGTCGAAGCCCGCGTGGAAGTGGGGGTCCCAGCACTCGACTCCGCCGGCCAGCACGATGTCGGCGTGTCCTGTCTCGAGCAGCATGGCGGCGATGGCCAGGTGCCAGGCTCCGCCGGCACAGGCGGCTGCGGCCGAGACACTGGGTCCGGTGGCGCCCAGGGCATTGACGAGGTTCGCCGAGACCGTGCTGGACATGATGCGCGGGATGACCGTCGGCTTGATGCGGCGCATGGTTCCGGTCTTCTCGAGCCGACTCTGGATGTCCATGTGCGTGTCGACATCACCGGCTCCGCTGCCAAACACGACGGCGATGCGCTTGGGGTCGACGTCTGCCTGTGCGATGGCCAGGCGGGCGGCGGCCATGGCGATGCGGCTGGCGCGGCCCATGAAGCGGCCGGCACGGCGGTCGGTGCCCAGGGTCTCGTCCGACAGGTCATCGGGGTAGACGCCGGCGAGCAGGCAGCGTGCGCTGTACTGTTCGGCCAGCTCCATGCGGGTAAAGTCGCTTCCCGAGCCGGTGCGCAGTGCCGTCTTGAGGGACTCTTGGTCAGAGCCGAGGTTGCAGCACGCGCCGGTGCCGGTGATCGCGATGGGGGTCTGGAGTGGTCGCATGGGCGGCTGCTAACCTGTCTCCGGAGCCCGCGTCGGGGCCGTCAGCCGGCGGACCATTCGGTGTGCACAGGGGTGTCGGGGTCGTCGACGCGGCGGTAGGTGTGGGCGCCGAACCAGTCGCGCTGGGCCTGGATGATGAACGCCGAGCCCCGGCCACGGCTGATGGTGTCGAACCAAGCCAAGCTGGCCGACAGTGCCGGCACGGGAATGCCAGCGGTCACGGCCGCTCCGACCACAGCGCGCCAGCTGGCCATACGGGGGCGCAGCTTCTTGGCAAAGCCCGGGTCCAGGCACAGCAGGGGCAGATCCGGCCGCTCGCGAAACGCGTCGTAGACGTCGTCGAGGAAGCTCGCACGGATGATGCAGCCGGCCTTCCAGATGCGGGCCATCTGCGCCAAATCGGTGCCGTAGTCCCGCTCCTTGCTGGCGGCGGCGAGCATCGCAAAGCCCTGGGTATAGGACATGACCTTGGACGCATAGAGTGCGGCTTCGAGGTCGTCGGTGTCGATTCCGAGCAGGGGACCGCGCGCGGCGTCTGGGTACAGGCGCTCTGCCTCTTCGCGCACGACCTTCATGGCCGACAGGCCGCGAGCGTCGACGGCGGCGGTGATGGTCGACAGGGGCACGCCGAGCTCGATGGCGCCGATGCTGGTCCAGCGGCCTGTGCCCTTCTGGCCGGCCACGTCCATGATCTGATCGACCAACCAGCCATCGCCCTTGGGGTCCTTGACCCCGCAGATGCCGGCGGTGATCTCGACCAAGAAGCTCTCGAGCGGACCCTGGTTCCACTTGGCGAACACCTCGCCGATGGCGTCGCTGTCCATGCCCATGCCCCACCGCATGAGCGTATAGACCTCGGCGATGAGCTGCATGTCGCCGTACTCGATGCCGTTGTGGACCATCTTGACGAAGTGGCCAGCGCTGTTTCGGCCGCAGTAGGCCACGCAGGGGCCGGAGTCCGAGACCGCCGCGATGCTCTCGAGCAGTGGTTTGAGGGACTCCCACGCCTCGACGTCGCCGCCGGGCATCATCGCAGGTCCCTTGAGTGCGCCCTCTTGGCCTCCGGACACGCCCATTCCCATGAAGCGCCACGGTCGGTCTGCGGCCCGCGCGATGCGGCGCTGATGCTGGAGCCCCTGGAGCTGCTGGGCACGA
>CAYYHT010000475.1:0-6312 GCA_964471355.1 uncultured Enterobacteriaceae bacterium | reverse complement strand
CTCGCCGTCGGCCCGACGGACCGCAGCGGCACGGTCGTACCAGATCAGGTTTGGAATGACGCCATCGCAGAAGCCGATGCCACCGATGGAGTCTGGAGAGGTCCCGTCTTGCCACTCCCAGCTGCCGGTCTCGGAGCTTAGCCCGATCCAGACCGCCATCGTGCCGTTCGGCTTCGCCGCGTCGAGTGCGTCGCTGACCGCGCCAAACTCGGCCGCATCGGTGAACGTGGCGAGCTGTGCCGCCGGCGCGGGTGGCGCCGTCGGAGCGGGATCGTCATCGGCCATGTAGCCGGGAATGACGACGTCAGCCTCGTTGCCCCAATAGGTGCAGTTCGCGTGGGAAGTGCTGCTGTAATCGAGGGGTGTCGACCCGTAGAAGGCAATGAACTCGACGCCCGGCAGTCGCACGCCGACGTACTGAATCGTGTCGTCTTCGGGGTTGTAGACGATCTCTTCGGGGCAGAAAGCACCGACTCGACCCGTGACGTCGCCGCCAACGTCCACGTCGTCATCGCAATCGAGAGGGTTCCGGACCAAGCCCGTAGGCTCGTCGCCGTTGCAGTACTCGCCCGCTGCGCTGGCAAAGGGGTCTGCGGGATCGTCAGCATGCCCCCACCCATCTTCGTCATCGTCGGGCCACCAGGCCTTTTTGCGCTCGTCGGTGCACTGACCGGCGCGGCTGATCTCGAGCTTCCAGGTGCTGCCGCAGCCGGTGACCATGGCGAGAACTGTCGTAACGCTGATGAGTTTTTGCATGGGGGCTCTCATTTCGACACGCAGTGTACTGGGAGTGACGGCCGTCCGGTACCTCAGGTACCCGATCGACCGTCACTCCGTTTAGCCGGCTCTATTTTGCGGGCAGCGCCTGCGGCAGCGGCGGCTGCGGTTCGGCCAGCCACGCGCCTCCGCGGACACGCCACAGGACGAGCGCCGCAAAGAAGAGAATCTCACCGAACAGCCCCAACCACGCGCCGAGCGCACCGAGTCCAAAGTGAATGGCGAGCACCCACCCGATCGGCACCTTGACGAACCACGCCGAGACGACACTGACGAACATCACAAAGCGGGTGTCTCCCGCTCCGGTCAGTGCGCCATTGGCGACGGTCGCCACCGCATCGAAGACCTGAAAGGCCGCGGCCACGTACAGCAGCTGACGACCGATGGCCGCCACCTCTGGCTCGACCTTGAAGATCGACAGCAGCTGGTCAGGGACCGCCACGAAGAGCCCCCCACAGCCGACCATGATGACGGTCGCCAACCACGTTGCAGTGAACCACGCCTGACGAGCCAGTTGCGGGCGCCTTGCCCCCACAGCCTGACCGACCAGCACCCCTGCAGCTTCACCGATGGCGTAGCCCGGCAGAAAGCTGATGCAGATGATGCGCACGACGACGACATGCGCCGCGAGGTGTGCCTCACCCACCATCGCCAGCATGCTGGCGAAGACCGCGTAGCTGCCGACATCGAGCAACCACTGGGTGCCGATGGGGCTTCCCAGCCGCCAGACCTCGCGCAGCAGCGCCAGGTCGGGCTTCGGATTCGCTCCCTTCAGCTCCCGACCGGCCAGGTACAGCATCAAGACGCTGTTCGTCACCCGGCTGGCCGTGGTCGCCAGCGCAGCGCCAGCCACTCCCATGGCCGGCACCGGTCCAAATCCAAAGATGAACAGCGGATTCAGGCCGATGTTCAGCAGGTTGGCAGTCACCGAGCACCACATGGGTGTCTTGGTGTCCCCGCGGCCCTGGAACCAAGCGCTGAGCGCCATGTTCATGCAGCCGAAAGGAGCGCCCCAGACCAGCACGCTGAAGTACTCGCTGGCCAGTCCTCCCAGACCCGGCTCGGCGCCCATCAGGGCAAAGAGCGGAGGTCCAAGAGGCCCGGCCAACGCGACCGGCAGGCCGACGGCGAGCGCCAGGTACAAGCCCTGGAAGCCCATGCGACGAGCGGTGTCGTGGTCCTCGGCGCCCACAGCCTGACTGGTGGCGACGCGCACGCCTCCCAGCAAGCCATTGCCAAAGGCACGAAGCAGGAAGAAGGCGGTGCCAGCGAGTCCGACCGCTGCGAGCGGACCGGTACCGAGCCGACCGACAAAGATGGCGTCGGCCAGCAGCATGGCGTTGAACGACAGCATCTGCACGATGACAGGCCAGGCCAGGCCCATCACTTCTCGTGCTCCGATGCTCTCGGGCAGTTTCGTATTGTTGTTCTGTGCCCGCATGGGGGGCCTCCCGAGGAGTGCAAGCGCACTCGGTTGGGAACGGAGGGGGATGACACGCACGAACCGAAGTTCACGCATGGCACGGACAGGTCAGGCGACCACTGGTGACCGGCAGTTGAGAAACCGCCGCTACGAAGTCGTCAGGCTTGTTGGGGGAGCGAACTCAGCAGGCTTGCTGTCGAATTCGCTGATTTAGCCCGAACAAGCCGATGAAAACGTAGGGGACATCAACGGTCGATGCGGAGTCCATGTTCTTCTCTCTGTTCGGGTGATGGTGGTGTGAGAGGCGCACGAGCGCGCGTCACGTCAAAGACGTACTCCGATAGGCAATCGGGGCCACAACGGGTTTGTCACGAGGCGTCACGATGCCGGCCGGTACCAGCCCGTCACGGTGAATCCGTCCAGATGGCGCGTGACGATGGGCACACGACGCCACGGTCCGGGCCGTCGCACATCGAACACGTCGAGCCCGTTCCAGCTCGGGCTCAGACGCTGGACCAGGGGACCGTCGCGGCCGTCGAGCAGCTCGAGGTGCCCTCCCCACTCCACCGGCCATCGTGCCGGGGTCAGGCCAAACTGGAACGCGATGGCATTGCCGTCGGCCGCCTCGTCCCAGCCGTCGAGGTAGCTGCCCTTGGCATGGACGTCTGAGACCAGCACACGATCCGGTGGGTCAGCCACGGCGATGCCCGTCAGCTTCTCAAACCAAGCACGGCCCTGATCGCCGTAAAAGAAGCGCCCCAAGCGGCACAGCACATGGTGGCACTGCACCTCGGGCTGCCAGCCATAGCGCCAGATCAGGTAGCCCTCGTCCGGGTCGAGATCGGACTCGACCGTGTGCGTCATCGCGCGAAGCGACTCCAAACAAGCTGCCGCGAACGCCTCGTCCAGAAAATGGTCGACGCGAACACGACCGTGCTCGGACCACTCACGCTGCAGTGGCCCGAGCACATCGGGGTCATTGAGTCTGCTCTGCAGCGGACTACCTCATGTAGACGGCGTAATCCATCGACTCGTACTGGGAACTACCGCTCGTGGAACCGCACTGTGGGCTGTTGCATTGCTTGTCCTCGCCGATGCAGAACCAGCTGGACCAAGCCACGTTCGAGCCCACATCACAGCCCGGGTACCACGGCAACTGGCCGTTGTTCTGAGCGTCCATCTGCATGCCCATGCCCCAGTTGACGTTGTCGGTGCTGCCGATCGAGTCAGCGCGCAGGCGGGCCAGGTCGTAGCTGCCAGTCGCGCCCCACTCCATGTTGAAGTGCAGGTTTCCGCCGGGTCGCACCACGACGTCAGCCGAGGGAAGCCCCGAGACATCCGAACCGGTACTGCCGGTGGTCAGCACATTGGCGGAGCGAGACTTGGCACCGTTGAACTTGCTCTGCATGTTCGTGCCCGAGGGAAGCGACCACGAGCGCCAGCCCATCGTGTCCAGGTTCTCGTGGTGGACGCGGATCATGATCTCGTCCCAGTTCGCGGTCAGCACGCCGCCAGCCTTGAAGTCGTTGCCATAGGCGTTGTCGGCGCTGCCGAAGTTGCCGCTGCCGGTCCACCAGGTGTCGTCGCGGTAGTAGCGGACGTTGCCGTCGGATGTGTCCAGGTTCATCATCAGCGACCAGCCGCCGCCGTTGGTGTCCATGTCGCATGCAGTCTGGAACGGGCTCGAGCCGCTGGGATCAATCCAGTAGGGACCAGAGGGCGCATCGCTGCGCTGGTCCAAGATGTCCTGGCAATCGGCACCGGCCGTGGCCGAGCTGTTGCCGACCAAAGAGGCAGTCGAATCGCCGACCGCCACTTCGCCGCGCACGTAGATGGCGTAGTCGTAGGCGAGGTCCTTGGTTCCGCCGCTGGCCGAGCCACACTGTGGGGTGTTGCAGACCTTGTCATTGCCGACGCAGAACCAGTTCGACCAGGGGGTACGACTGCCGACATCACAGCCGGGGTACCACGGGTCACCGTTGTTGTTTTGGGCGTCCATCTGCACACCCATGCCCCAGTCCGTGTTGTCCGTGCCGGTCATGTTGGCGTTGCGCACTCGAGACCAGTCGTAGCTGCCCGTCGAGCCCCAGACGACATTGGCGTACAGGCGGTTGCCTGGCTTGACGATGGAGTCGCGGCTGTCGATTGGCCCCACGTTGGAGTTCGTCGATGCGCCTGTGAGCCACGCAGGGCTGTTGCGGCTGAGGTCATGCAGGAAGAATGCCTGCAGCGGTGCCTCGCTGGCCAAGTCCCAGGAACGCCAACCGACGACCGAACCGGCCTGGTGCACGACGATCAGCAGCTCTTGGCGAGGCGTTGTGAAGATGTCGCCGGACTTGTAGTCCGAACCAAACGGGCCACTGGTCGAGCCAAAGTCGCCCGAACCGGTCCACCAGGAGGTGTCCTTGTAGTACCGAACGTTTCCGTCCGAGGTGTCGAGGTTCATGGCCAGTTCCCAGCCACCGCCAGAGATGCTCATCTCGCAGTAGGCCTCGAAGGACGAGCCGGTCTGCGCCGGGTCCAGCCAGAACACGCCACTGACAGAGCTTGGCTGTGCGGTCTTGATGGCTTCGCAGCTGGTCTGGCCGTCGCCGGACACTTGACCCGGGTCGGTGCCACTAGGGCCGATGGGCGTCCACGCAGTGCCGTTGCAGGCGAAGATCTGCTCGCTGGAGGTGTTGTAGTACATGTTGCCAGCAGTCATGCCGTCACATGCGGCGGGGTCGCCGGTGTCGACTGGCAAGGTGCCACCCGCGTGTGGGCCGGTAGACAGCACATCGCCATCCATCATGCTGCCCGCGGCGAGGTCGATGGACGTCAGCGTCACGTGGTCCGCAAAACTCAACGTTCCGATGGTCGACGTGGCGTCCAGATTGATCGAGCCATTCTCGATGAAGCCCTCGACAGTCGCCTCGTCCATGGCGGCTCCACAGCTCCAGCTGCTGCCTCCGTAGACTGCGATTTGCCCAGACGAGCAGGCCAGTCCGCCCAGCGAGCCCGGCGCGACCATCTGGCCAGTGGCGTCGATGACGGTGGTGCCGTCGACCTGGACCTCGGACGCATCGACAAGCCCACCATCGACGCTGTTGGCGACGAAGGCGTAGGGCACCGTGACCAGATGCAGCCGGTCAGACAGCTCGGCGCCGCCATCGACAGCAAGGGACAGGTAGATGTCGTCCATGAACAGGTCTTCGGTCAGGCCTGAGTCACCGAGAGTGACGTTGTAGTAGCCGTTGTCGAAGTCGACAGACTCGGTGCTGTTCCAGACGTCTGTGCCACCTGATGGGGCGGTGTACAGCCTAAATGTCAGCGGGAATGTGCCGTCAAGGGGCACCCCTGCAGAGTCGAGCAGGCGCCCGGAGTGATTCATTTCGGCTGGAACAGCTGCCTGAGCAGTCAGCGCCAAGGACAAGAGGGCGATCAGTGACATGGGAACCTCAACGTGAAGCGCCATACTAGACCGATTCGACACCCCAAAGCCCAGGAATTTCCTAGCGAGTTGTGGCGTCTGATCCCGACCCTTCCCACGGGTCCTGTACGGCCCCCGTCATCCAGCCATTGGTCGTCAACCGCACAACGTGATCCTGAATCACTGGAATCTGATGCCAACGCAGGATGGGGTACATGTTGTAGAGATCCAACGTGTCCCAGCCTGGCGCTCGTCGCTCTGTCAGATCCTGCCCGCCATCGGCACCGATGAATTCGAGGTGGCCGCCCTTGTCAGCGGGCCACACATCCCTGGTCAGGCCGACCACATAGGCCAGGACGCGCTGCGGCCCCTGGTCGGTGTGCGGGTCGAGGTAGCACCCCTTGCGGTAGCAATCGAATGAGAAGCTGTTGATGGCCGGCCGCCGAAGTGCACGCCCGGTGATGGCACTGGCAAGCGCAGGGATGTCCCGAACCACCAGCTGTGCCGCCTCGTCGATGTGCACGAAGTTGGAGCTGCCGCCTGGCTCGTCGGGCAGCGCGATGTAGTTGCGCCACATCACGCAGCGAATGTCGGCCGAGTGCAGTTGGTAGAACTCAAAAGGCATCGCCAACGCCGCGTCGGCCAGCGTTTGCGCCAATCCAGGCCGCATCAGCTCGTCGACGCGCATGCAGCGATCGACCTG
>CAYYHT010000474.1:0-6323 GCA_964471355.1 uncultured Enterobacteriaceae bacterium | reverse complement strand
CGCGGCTGTGCCCGGCTGGACCTTCGAGGGCAGTCAGCACCGCACCGACATCGGTGCGCAAGCGGTCCGCTGAGGTGACGTGGTCCGCCGACCAGCCGGCGCCGGGGTTGGTCGTCTACCAGCCACAGCGTGGCTTCCGCTACGGCGCCGAAGCGTTTTGGATGGTCGGCTTTGCTCTGGAGGGCATGCAATCGACTGGCGCGCGTGATGCCTTCGATCTCGGCACCGGGTCTGGCATCGCTGCGCTTCTGCTGGCCAAGGCCGGTATCGACACGGTGGGCATCGACATCCGGGCTGAGTGGCAGCCGGGGTGGCTGCGCACATTGGCGGACAGCTCGACCCAGGGCACAGCGATACTGCGCAACCAGGATGTTCAGACCCTCTCGGGGCAGGTCGATCTTGTGGTCAGCAATCCGCCCTACTTCCCCGCCGCCTCGGGGCCAGCCAGCAGCAACCCTTGGAAGGCCGCAGCCCGGACGGAGTCGGCGGTCACGATTCCGCAGTTCGCAGACACGGCGCTGAGAGTGCTGCGCCCCGCCGGTCGGGCCATCTTTGTCATCCCCACCAACCGTCTTGATGACCTGACGGCCGGCCGACATGTGTGGCGGACCGTGCAAGTCGGCAACCGCCGCGTTCTAGTGGAAATGCGCAACGAGCAGTGCCCCAAATCCACCCATCAAGTGGTGTCCGAGGCCGATCCACGCATCGATTTTTGGTACCAGCTCGCACGCGGCGGCTGAGTTGGTCGTATACTCCGCCGCATGCCCCGTATTGAAGTCGACGATCGCGGTAGCTCGGGCCTCTCCAGGATGTACCGAGCCCTCTTCATCATTTCAGTGTTCGTCTTTCTGGTCGTGCCCTTTCTAGATGACGCCCTGCTGATTCGCAGAATGTCCTCGTCAGGCACGCTGGACACGACTCAGATGGCCGACGCCATTCGAGTCTCCATGTCGCTGCATGGCGCTCAGTTCATGTTCCACATCTTGGCCTGCACGGTCGGTGTGGGCATGGTCATCTGGCAAGCGCAGCGCGAAGACTCCAGCACCTTCTTTGTGGCGCCGGCGCTGACGGCCATCGCCGTCGGGCTGTCCGCCATTGCTGGGCGCATCATTCCGGCCCCCGAGGTCAGCATCGTCACCAAGGCGGTCATCGGTCGGCTCGAAGGCGGCGAGATGCATCACCTCGCCATGAACTTCGGCATGATCGGCATTCAGGAGTTCGTCATCATCACCGCCATCCTGCTTGGACTGGCCGGATTCGGCTTCAGCATCAAGCGCAGTCATGACGCCCAAGATGCCGACAAGAACGCACAGCGAGGCCAAAAGCCCGAAGGCTGGGGCTCGTAGCGCCTCGTGGTCTTGGACCAGGACCGCCCAGAGAGGTGAACTGCGGTCTGCCGGGACGGCGTTCTAGAGGTGGAAGATGATCTCTTGCAGGATGACGTCCATGTCCGAGGTGGTCTGAGCCTCGTTGTGGAAGGTCGTGTACAGCACACGGCCGTTGCCGCTGTCCATCTTGGCTGCGAGCGGACCGAAGTGGGTGGCGTACGTCCCCCAGATGTCGGACCAGTCGAAGGTGCCCTCGATCATGATGTAGTTGCTGTCCGAGACGCCTTGCATGGCCACCCAGACAGGCAGGTCGTAATTGAGCATCGCAGAGCCGGAACCCAGGGCGGACGCAATGTTCGCGTCGCGCACCGTGGCGCTGTAGAAGCCCTCGACGCCAACCTTTGGTGCGTCTTGGTCGAAATCGTCGCCGATAAAGTCGACCATGTTCGGGTGGCTGGCCTCGACGATGTAGAACGCCCAGTCTGACGCATAGATGCTGCCGCCGTTGGTCACGAAGTCAGCGATGTTGCTGCCGACGACGTCCTGGTTGGTGTAGATCCAGGACTCGTCCATGCCGCAGTTGAAGAAGATGATGTCGTACTGCTCAAGCTGCGCGGGGTCGCTCATAAAGTTGACGATGGAGGCGTTGATGCCGTCGACGAGCGTGTACTCGATGTTCAACCGGTCGAGCACCAGCTCGATGCTGTCGAACAGCCCGGTGACCACCAGAATGTTGACTTCGCCGTCATCGAGGCACTCGGATTCTTCGAGCACCAAGATCTCGTCGACGACGATGTCGACGTCAAAAGTGGTCGTGAACGAGCCCTTCTCGACCACCACGCTCCAAGTTCCCGGAGGGACGCCTGTCAGGGTGAAGTAGCCGTCGGAGTCGGTGGTGGTCTGAGCGCGACCGAAGTCGTGATCGATGTACACGTCAGCGCCGGCGAGCCAAGTGGACTCGTCATTGAAGCAGATTCGCCCCGAGACTCCGCCTGCATCGTAGTCGACGTCATCGACTGGCGTGTCGACATCAATGTCGGAAACGAACCCCTGGTCGGGCTGGGCGCACGCAATCGGAAGAGCCAAGAGCGCAGCAATAATCAAAAATCGAGATGTCATAAACCCCTCCTGGGGAGACCGTCCGGCCCATTGGCGGCGCGGCAACGTACATTCGCAATCGCCGAGCGTCCAAGAGTTTCTTTGCTAACAGAGTGCCAAGCCGAAAGCCGGGAATGTGGATAGATACGCGTCAATGCAGTCCTTCCGGATCAAGGTCCAGTCCATCTGGCGGAAAGAAGAAGGTCGTTCCGACGATGCTCTCGGGAGCTCCTTGGTTTCGGTCTGCCGCCGCGCGATCGCCAGCCAGGGAGCCCCGCCGGCGGCAGTGGTCGTGCGTCCTAGTCGCATCGATCTGTTCACGCTGCACCAACTAAAAGAACAGCAGATTGCGGTCGGCACCTTCTTGGCCGGTCTCGCGAGCAGCTCGTTGCCCGATCAAATGCCCGACGTCGAAGCCGTTGGACTGATGGGCACCTTCATGCGTCGCCGCGGCCGCGAGCCTGGCGCTCCTGTGGCCCTGTTGTTCCTCGAGTGGACGGACTGCCGCTGGTGGAGCTGGCAAGCTCTGCTCGAGGCCGACCAAAAGACGCTGCTCACCAATACCGAGACCATTCTCTTGGCCGAAGAAGGCGACGCCAAACCGCTCAAACTGGGCGGCTGGTGGAGCCTTGCCCGACGCAAGAACATGGCCGTGCGGCTCGATCCAGAGGTTCACTGATGGCCCAACGCTTCAAGCGACTCGCGGTCTATTGCGGCTCGTCAAATCACGTGCACGAGCGCTATTTCGCGGCTGCTGCGGCAATGGGCCGACTGCTGGCCGAGCGGGACATTGGGCTCGTCTTCGGTGGCGGTCGGGTGGGACTCATGGGCGCGGTCGCTGACGCGGCACTGCAAGGCGGCGGCGAGGTGTATGGGGTGATTCCGCACAAGCTCCAAGACCTCGAGCTCGGTCACACCGGCTGCACCGAGTTGTTTGTGGTCGACTCCATGCATGCGCGCAAGATGATGATGGCCACGCTGTCCGACGGATTCATCGCCTTGCCCGGGGGTTGGGGGACGCTCGAAGAGCTCTTTGAGATGACGACCTGGGCGCAGCTGAACTACCACCGCAAGCCCATCGGGGCGCTAAACCTCGACGGCTATTACGACCCGCTCTTTGCTTGGGTCGACCGCGCGGTTGCCGACCACTTCATTCGGCCACTTCATCAGGGTTTGATCGTCTCTGAAAGCACGCCGCAAGCCCTTTTAGATGCCATGAATGCGCAGGTCATCCCCGACTTGTCAACATGGATCGACAACCCATAGCGGCGGACGGGCGCGGGCCCGTGTAAGATGCGCCGCATGGATCACGGCATGGAGGCTTGATGACCCGAGGCGCCCCTCGCACTTGGGCCACTGCAGCACTCATCCTTACCACTGCCTGTCGCGGGATTCCCGAGCCGGCAATGGAGCTGTACGCGGACCCTGAAGATGCGGTGATTCTGCCCGCTGACGATGGAACACCCGGCTCGACCGTGGTGCACCTCGCCAATACCGGCGGAACAACCGTCGAAATTGGCGCGCTCACCTTGAGCGGCGAACAGGCGGCTCGCTTGCATGCCGTCTCTGAGATGACGCTTCCGGCGTCCTTGTTGCCCGGTGATGTGCTCGAGGTCGTTGTTGTGCTCGACACCGTCGAGGGATTGTCCGCAGACGAGTTTGAGTACGAGGTCATGCTCGACGTGACTGCCACAGGCATCGTCGAGGGCAGTGGAGGCTGCAGCTCCTCAGGCCAGCAGCTTCACGACATACAGCTGACTGTCCCTGTGCACTTCCAGCCGCTCGGAGGAGGCGAGTGCGACCTCGACCTCGATGGTGTGTCCGGCCCGCAATGCGGCGGCGTGGACTGTGACGAGGGCAACCCCAACAGCTTCCCCGACGCCCCCGAGCTGTGCGACGGCCTAGACAACGACTGCGATGGCGATGTCGATGAAGACATCGACGACGCTCCAGTGTGGTTTATGGACGACGACTCCGACGGCTACGGCAACGACGAAATTCCCGTCACGTCCTGCCTTCCGATCGAGGGCCACAGTCCGATCGGCGGCGACTGCGATGACGCCGACCCCTTCATTCACCCCGGTGGCGTCGAGATCTGCAACGAGATCGATGACGACTGCGACGGTGGTGTGGACGAAGACGCGGTCCAGGTGACTTGGTTCAGCGACGTAGATGGCGACGGCTACGGACTCGACACCGACACCGTCGAGTCGTGCACCCCGGTGGCTGGCTACGTCATGACCGGCGGCGACTGCGACGACATCGAGCCCACGGTAAATCCGAGCGGGCTCGAGCTGTGCGATGGCGTAGACAACGACTGCAACGGCACGGTCGACGGGTCCGACCCCGTCGATGCCTCGAGCTGGTATCTCGACGCCGATTTGGACGGCTTTGGAGACCCCACCCTCAGCGTCAAGAACTGCGACGCCGAAGACGGCTACGTGGCCAGCGGAACCGACTGCAACGACGCAAACACGACCATCAATCCCGGCGCCGCAGAGGTCTGTGACGGCATCGACAATGACTGCGACGGCGCTGTGGACGCTGGCCTGCGCCAGCCTTGGTTCCAAGACGAAGACGATGACGGCTACGGCACTGCCGACAGCACCGTCCAAGACTGCTCCCAGCCCCCCGGCTTCAGCGGCGTGTCCGGCGACTGCGACGATGGGAATGTCGCCATCAATCCCGGCGCGACCGAGCTGTGCGACGGCGACGACAACGATTGTGATGGCGACATCGATCCCTCCACCTCGGCCGACGCCGCGGACTGGTTCCCCGATGCCGACGGCGACACCTATGGTGACGGCGCAGACATCGTGCGGGCTTGCACTGCGCCTCCTGGGCGCATCACAGAGGGCACGGACTGCGACGACACCGAGGCGCTGGTCAACCCGGGCATGCTCGAGATCTGTGGCGATGGTCTGGACAACAACTGCGACGGGTCCCAAGACGCCGATGGCGTCTTCTTTGCGGACTCCGACTCCGACGGATTTGGCGACCCGAATGTGATTCTGACGTTGCCCAGCTGTGTGGCGCAGCCGGGTTGGGTCAGCGACGACACCGACTGCGACGACAGCGAGGAGCTCATCAACCCAGACGCCGACGAGCTGTGCAACAACGCTGATGACAACTGCGATGGTGTAGTCGACGAAGCCAGCGCCATCGACGCACCCACTTGGTTTTCCGATACAGACCGCGACGGCTTTGGCGACCCGGCGGGCGCCACACAGGTTCAGTGTGACCAGCCTCCCGGAATGCTCGCTGACAACACGGACTGTGACGACGGCGACGACGCCACCTTCCCCGGTGCTCCTGAGTTCTGCGACGGTGCCGACAACGACTGCAATACCCTGGTCGATGACGACCCCGTCGACCCCACCAACTGGTACGAGGACCTCGACCGGGACTTCTTCGGCAATCCCGCGGTCGTCATTGCCTCGTGCACCCAGCCCCCCGGGTATCGGGTGCGGCCTCGAGATTGCGACGACTCGGATCCCCGCGTCAATCCCGATGCGACCGAGCTGTGCAACGGCGTCGACGATGACTGCAACGGCACCGTCGACGATGGGGCTGTCGACCTGCGCAACTGGTTCGCGGACACCGATGGAGACACATTCGGCGATCCCACGACCCTGGTCTCGGCCTGCGAACAGCCCGGACCGGAGTTCGTGCTCAACGAATCCGACTGTGACGACGGCAACCCGCTCATCAACCCGCTTGGTGTTGAGCTGTGCAACGGTGAGGATGATGACTGCAACACCCTCGTCGATGACTCTGCGGTCGATGGCAGCACCTTCTTTGCCGACGTCGATGGCGACTTGTTTGGCGACGCGACCTCGAGCAGCACAGCCTGCACCCAGCCAGTGGGTTCGGTGGTCGACTCGACCGATTGCGATG
>CAYYHT010000473.1:0-6325 GCA_964471355.1 uncultured Enterobacteriaceae bacterium | reverse complement strand
GCTGAGTGACTGTGCTGCTGCCATTTGCCTAGTGGGCAACGATGGAGCCAGCGACGACGAGATCACCTACGTCGCGACGTCAGACGAAGTGGTCACGCTGGTCATCGACAGCAAGACCCCCGACTCGCTCGGCCGGTTCATCGTGCAGGTCGACATCTTCTAGGCGTTGGGTCGGCACGCTAGCCGACCCGGGGCAAGACGACGCTCACCCTCGCTAGTTCAGAACTCGTAGGCCATGCGGGTCTGCACGGTGAAGAAGTTGCCCTTCGGGTTCAGGCCCGCGGCGCCCAGCGGCATGCGGTCTGTGGCGTGTGCGTAGCCTGTCTCGAGGGACAGGCGCAGGTGCTGGTGCCAGCTCATCTTGAGCGCGGCATCGACTTCCCAACCGAGCATGCTGCTGGTTGCGGTCTGACCGGCACAGCCGAACTCGACGTCCTTCTTGCAGATGATGGCGCCGTCGGCCTTGTCGGGCCATGCCATGACGCCACCGACCACGACATTCCAGTTCTCGATCAGCTCGAAGTCGGCCGTCGGGAAGACGTAGCGACTATTGAACACGCCGCCATTGGTCCAAAGCGGGCGGGCGGCCTCTTGCCATGCGTTTGCCGAGACTCGAGCGAGCACCTGCTCGTACAGGAGCAGGCCGACGTTGTGGTCTGGGGAGATGGCGCGTCCAGTGAACTTGGCATCGGCGACGTTGTCGTCTCCGGAGCTGTAGCCGTGCTCGAACTCGAGCTTGGTGACACCGCTCTCCCAGCCGAGGCGGGTGGCGTAGCCGTAGATCGCGATCTCTTTCTCGAGCGGACTCGCGTCCGGATCGAAGTTGATGGCTCCGGGCAGGGCCAGGGCTGCGGTCTTGCCGCTGATGCGCACGCCCTCGAACTCGAAGGAGAATGGCTTGCGGTCGAGCATGACGTAGGCGTCGGTGATGAGCAGGTTTGAGCCCGACTCTTTCTGCACGCGGTTGACCGCGTAGGCACCGGCGGTGAGATCGCCCTTCTTGCCCAGCAGGTTCACGTCCTCGCCGCGGTAGATCATCAGGTAGACGGTCTCCATGACGTCGTCATCGGGGTCCGTCGCCCAGTCGAGGCGGCGGTCGTCCTCGGTCCTGGTCTCGTCGACCCAGCTGTGGTCCTCGGTGCGCTCGCAGTTTCCACCGTTGTCGACGTCGTCGTCCGGGTCCTCGTTGTCGCACTGGTAGCCGTAGTACTGGTGCATCGGGTCTTCGACCAGACGGTCCACGCCGATGCCGACGAACAGCGGGATGTCGCCGTTGCCCTTGCCGGTGATGGCCTCGAAGATGGCGATGGGCTTGGTGGCGAACAGGGCGCGGTCGTAGGTGGCGCCGAAGTTGTTCTCGCCGAACTTGTCGTCGAAGCCGTCGCCACTATTGGCGAGCAGGCCCATGCCCCAGTTCGACGGCTGGCGACCGACGCGCAGCAGGCCGACCGGAATGCTGAACTCCATCCACGCGCGGGTCATGCGGGGACCGCCTGAGGGAATGCCCTCGACCGAGGTGTTGGACGGGTCGGCGGCGAACAGCGGGTTCGGGATGCGCTGGGCATTGTCGCCCCAGACCGACTCGGCGCGACCCTGGATCGGGTCACCGAACATGTCCATCTCGAAGGCAAACTTCGCCAAGTCCTTGTAGTTGAAGATCGGGCGGATCTTCATGCGGTGGGTCAAGAAGCGGTTGTCGCCAACGTAGTCGCCGAGCGTATTGGGGTCGCCATCGCCATCATCCTCGAATTGCGAGGCGTTCAGGCGATTGAAGGTGTAGGCACGGGCACGGTAGTAGCCCTCGACATCGAAGGTCATCTCATCGGGGGGGACGAGCGCGAGCTTGGTCTGGACGAGGTCGGCCGACTGCGCGTCGAGAAGCTCGGCCTGGGCCTGAACCAGCTCTTCAAGCTGAAGCACGCGGGCCTCGAGATCGGGCCCTGTCGCGTCCGCTTCGGCGGGGACGGCATCCACTTCTGGAGCGGGTACGTCCGGTTTTTCGGTACCATCGTCAACTTCAGGTGCCTCAGCGGCTGCTTCCGTGGTCTCTTCGTCCGTCTTGTCGCCTTCGGCGGCTTTCTCGTCGCCTTCGGCGGCTTTCTCGTCGCCTTCGGAGGCTTTCTCGTCGCCTTCGGCGGCCTTGTCGTCGCCAGCTGGCGGGTCGGCGGGTGGCATTTCCTGGGCGAGCGCGGGCGTCGCTGCAATGAGCAGCGCGAGCCCTGTCAACGTACGCATGGGGCTACTCCGCAGCCGGCAGGCAGGAATCGGGGTACTTGATGCCGTTGTCGTGCCCGATCGGAATGTTCGCGATGTTGATGCTGTCAGCGAACGTCGGCATCTGGGTCGAACCCAGCAGCTGCGGGTCTCCCGAGCCGTCGATTCCCCACATCTCGACCGTCACGTCGCCCACGGGCACGTTGATGGCAATCCACAGGCCGTCGGCGCTGGTGTGCGGCTGGTCGCGGTTGGGGAAGTCGTCGACGAAGTACTTGGTGATGAGGCCGTTCGGAATCTCGCCGTTGACCTTGGCGATGACTTGCACGCCCTCGATCGGGTCATCGTTGCAGTCGTAGGCGGTGCCCGCGATGATGGACTTGGTCGGGTCGGGCGAGATGCCGAGCAGAGACGGGATGATCAGGTAGGTGACCCGGGACACCGAGTTGAACTCTGTGACGCCCAGCGGGACGTCGTCGCCGGGGTAGCCAATGAACTGGTGGGACTCGTAGGTGTCCTTTGCCTCGCCGGCGGGGTCGCTTGAGCGGTAGCCCATGGGCTGGCAGACGGGCAGGTCGACGACCACTTCGCCGTTCTGGTCACTCTCTTGGGTCTGGTCGGGGGTGCCGGTCACGTCGTCATCGGAGAAGATGTCGACGGTCAGGCCGCTGGCGCGGTCGTCGCTCTCGAAGTCGCGAACCTCGACGGTGCCGCTGAGCGTGACTTGCTTGGCGGTATCCGGGGTCTCAGTCAGCCAGGCATCACCGGGGGTCCAGCACTCGCCAGCGGCGATGGTCATGGCCTCGGTGATGTTGATGTAGTCCTCGAAGACAGCGTCGGCGTCGGTGTCGGTGTCGGTGTCCGTCTCGGTCGTATCTGTCTCTTCGCCATTGGGGCAGGCGGTGAGCAGCAACATGAAAGCGGCCAGAGAGAGCGTGCGCATGAGTCCTCCATCAGTGCGGGCGCTACTACCCTTGGAAGGTCCGTTCTGCCAGTGATAAGACCCGCTCATGATGAGCGAAGAAGATCTGCTTCAGGCGACCCTGGGTTCTGGACTGCTCGCCTTTGGCGATGCCCTGTGGGTCCTGAGCACCGAAGAACAGCGTGAACTCGGGGGCTGTTTTCAGCACCTCGGCCAATGCTTCGCCCTCGACATCCTGGCCAATCCGATGCTGATCAGCGGCGGAGCGGTCGTCCAGCTGGACCTCGACTCCAACAAGGTCACCGATGTGGCCCCAAGTCTCGAAGAGTGGGCAGCGCTGATGGTGGCCAGGCCTGGGCGCTACGCGGGGGCACAGATTGCCGCCAAGTGGATCGGAGTCAACGGGCCAATACCCGAACGACACCGTCTGGTGCTGGTCTACCCGGTCCACCTAGGCGGCCAGTACACACCCGAGAACCTGCTGGCGATGCCCGTCGACGAGGCGATTGAGCACTGCAGCACCCGGGCCCGCAACTTCACCCTTCCGGACAAATGGACCATGACGGTCAAGTAGCGGCGCTACAGCACCTCCCAGTCGAACTGGGCCTCGGTGCACCCCATGTCCTGCCAGCGATTGGTCGGCTGGGGACCGCCGAACCAGCATTGCTCGCTGTCATGAGCCCGCACATAGTAGGCCACCACCTCGGCATAGTCCGCCGACCAGAAGACCGTCTGTCCAGCGTCGAGCTCGTCTGGATCCCCAAAGAAGGCCAGGTCTGTGGCCCCATCCTCGACGGTGTGGCAGAACGGCCCGCGAATCTCAAAGGTCTGGGGATCGGTCCAGCCAAAGGCGCAGTCCTCGCCGGTCCAGCAGTACTCGCCACAGCTGCCATCGCTTGGGGTCTCGATGATGCCGAAGTTGTAGCCGCCGCTGCCTCCGACAATCCACAGGGTGATCGAATCGTCGTGCCAGTCCACGCGGAACTCGGGCTGGCCTGTCCACTCGCCGCCCGGGTTGGGCGACCCTGAATCACGGAGGGTGGCGGTATCGCCCTCTCCCGGCCAGCCAATCACGCCGTTCTGGGCGCACCCGGTGGCCAAGAGGAGCAGCAGCGGGACGACGGCATGAGTGGGGTGCATGCCTGTTGGTGTGGACAGGCTCTGTTCCGTCACAGAGCTAGGCGAAATTGGGCGCTACGGCGTCCACTGCAGAAGCTGCCGGCACTCTTCGACCACGGCGTCTGCGGCCTCTGGCCCCAGCGAGTTGGTCTCTTCATAGTGGTCGCCTGGGGCCTCTTCGACGTAGGGGATGATCGGGTCGACCTCGAAGTTGAACTTGGGAATGAAGTAGCCAAGCTCGTCGTTGCCCATGCCAATCACCCAGCGGTGGTCCAGGGTGAAGTGGTCGATCAGGTACGGGCCCGTAGGCGCGTTCGCAATGTCCGGCGGATTGGGGTTGTCCGCCTCGAAGATCTCGACGTCGGGCGTGTTGATGTGGCTGCCGTCGTAGCCACCAACAAGCGCCTCGGGGAACAACTCGCCTGGCACGGTGACCATCTGCAGCGGGCCAATCTCGACCACATCGACCTCGGTGAAGACCTGCGGGCGGTTGTCGTCGCTCATCGGCATGGTCTCGTCGTAGTTGTAGGCCGGTCGGTTGAGCACGCCGGTCAGGTACATCGCCTGGAAGGCCAAGTTCTCCATGGTCAGGAAGTAGGTCTTGCTGCGAAAGGCCAGTGCGGGCTCGGCGACCTCGGTGCTCTCGCTGCCCATCGCATCGAGTGCGACCTCGGCGATGCGCATGCCCACCGTGTCCGCCTTTTCAAACGACGAGGCCGACCACTCGGCACCGTCGTGGTCCACAAAGCTCTGGCGCAGGGGGGTCATCATGCCGCCGACCGTGCTGTTGATGTAGATGGCGGTGCCGCCCACTCCATCTTTGTCGAAGCTGTCGAAGTGAATGCCGTCCTCGACGCCCTTGCGAGCCGCATGCACAAAGTCGCTGGTCAACAGCAGGTTCTCGTCGCTGGTCGTCTCGGGGTGATTGCCGAAGTTGATGAGCGACAGGATGGTCTGTCCGCTGCCATCGACAAAGCGGGCGCCTCCGACTCGCTCGTCGACGACGTAGGGGTCACGGGTGTCGTTGACGATGCCGCGGGTGCCGCGATCGCTGTAGGAGGTGGAATCGACCGAGCCGACATGCATGGTGGCGACCGGGGTCAGCGCGCCGACGGCCTCTTCGATGGACGCGGCGGCCTGTTGCGCGACGTACTCGTAGTAGTCGTCGTTGACGCCCGTGGTGACGAGGTTCGGACCCCAGATGCCCATGGTGTCCGGGCCTTCGTGCACATGGGTGCTGTGCACGACGATGAGATCGACGTCGAGATTGCGCTCGGCCGCCAGCTCTCGGATGCGCGCCACGCCGGGCTCATAGAAGTAGCCAACAAGGTCCAGAGCCACGATGGCAACGGTCGAATCTCCCTGCCGGAACACGGCGGTCTTGGCCCACAGACCGTCTCCTTCGCCGATGTCGCGCAAGCCGGTCGAGACATCGCGCACGCCCATTGCGGCCCGTGAATGCTGAAAACCGGCCATCCACACGACCTGGAACTCGCCGTCCGCCTCTCCCTCATCTGCTGCGGTGTAGCCGTCATCTCCGGGGCAGAGCTTGTCGCAGCCACAGTCCCGGAACTCTTCATCCCGCTTGTCGTACTCCTGGTCGTCGTTCAGGTCGATCCAGTCTTCAAAGCAGGTGGGCAGGATCGACATGGTTCCCGCACCGGCCTGCAGGGCTCCATCAGCGGTCAGGCAGCCCTCGGCGCCCGGGCACGCGAGGTCGGGCTGGTAGCCAGGGTCGACGTCAGTGTCGTCGGTCTCGCCGCCTCCCTTGCAAGAAAGCAGCACCAACAGCGGCAACAGGTTCAAACGGCGCATGAGGCCTCCGGAACCCTCCTTATAGTCGCCTGTCAAGGGTTCGTCGTGTGGGGAACTGCGGTGCTGGCAAGCACTCCAAGCTGTCATGGTCCTCATGCTCGCACTCGCCTGTGTTCCGCCGGATGGTTTTGCGCCGCCCGTCGATCTCGACAACCCACAGCTGGCCCACACGGTCAGCGAGAGGACGCATGTGGACGCCCTGGGCGATGCGCGCTTGACGCCGCAAGGGGTGGCATTCCGGCCGCGGGACGACGC
>CAYYHT010000472.1:0-6340 GCA_964471355.1 uncultured Enterobacteriaceae bacterium | reverse complement strand
TCAAAGAAGAAGACCTCATTACTAATGATTCCGAGCTCTTTGCCGTTCAAGTCGGGGACCCAGGCCTGCCCACCGGTCGCAATCAGGATGTTCGCTGCGGTCACCACCTTGTCGCCGACGCGAACCTCATGAGGACCCGTCAACGTACCTCGGCCCTGCATGACCTCGACACCCGCCCGCTGCATCATGCGGGCATAGAGCCCGTTCAGGCGATGGATCTGGGCATCTTTGTTGCGTCGGAACACCGACCAGTCGAACTCTGGCTCGGGAAAGTCCCAGCCATACCGCTCGGCGTCAAAGCGCACCTCAGAGAAATTCGCGGCGAAGGCCATCAGCTTCTTGGGCACGCAGCCCACGTTGACGCAGGTGCCGCCCCAATCGCTCTGTTCGCAGATGCCGACACGGGCACCGAGCGCACCGGCAATGCGTGCGCCTCGCACTCCGCCAGATCCACCGCCAATCACAAACAAGTCGTAGTCGTATTCAGCCATGCGGCCCCCGATGTCCACCGCACCTAGCCGTTTTCAAGTTGGTGCACAGGTTGAACACACCGTTCGAGATGATCACACCTGCCCTTGGCCTCGAGGATCGGCGCCACCCGCCAAGAAATTCGGTCAGCTCGGCGACGGGTTCGGGCGGTAGCTCATCTGCCCTCCTCTTCGCGCTTCAGGCGTTGGTGGACAGCGCGCATGCAGCGGTCCATGACAACACTCAATCCCGCTCGACGAGCCGACTCGCCGGCAGCGGCATTCCATACGCCCAGCTGCATCCACACGGATTTGGCGCCCACAGCGATGGCATCTTCGACAATGTTCGGAGCCTCTTCGCTGCGGCGAAACACCAGAACCATGTCCGGCTTGTCCGGAATGGACTTGAGGTCCGGGTAGGCCTTTTGGCCCAACACCTCGTCGATGCGCGGGTTCACGGGAATGATGGTGTAGCCCTGAGCCTGCAAGTAGGCGGGAACGGTGTGCCCCGGCCGCTCGGGCTTGCTCGAGATGCCGACGACGGCGATGGTCTTGGTGCGGTCGATCAGCGCCTTCTCGAGCTCCTCGTCGACTTCGAAGGCCGTCTCGACGTCCACATTTTCGTAGTCGACCGGAAGCTTTACTTTGAAGCAGGTGCAGCCTGGGCGCGAATACACGCCGATTGATCCGTGGTGATTGTCGACGACGATGCGCCAGCTGATGTCGAGCCCTTGGCCGCTGCCCTTTCCGGGAGGCTTGGTCGTAAAGAAGGCCTCGAACACGCGATCGCACACCCCAGGCGGAATCCCTGGCCCATCGTCCTCGATCTCGACCGTGATCCAGTGCGCACCACAGGTCGTGCGCAGCTTGATCGTGCCCGAGCCGTCGAGTGCGTCAGCGGCGTTGTCGATGATGTTGGTCCACACCTGATTCAGCTCGCTTCCGCGCGCCCGGATCTTGGGCAGGTCCTCGCAGTATTCCCTCTGAACGCTGATGCCGCGCTTGAGCTTGTGGCGCAGGATCAGCAGCGTATTGTTGAGCCCCTCGTGCACGTCCACGTCTTGCACCGGAGCTTGGTCGAGGAACGAGTACTGCTTGAGTGCGTCGACGATGCGAGAGATCTGCCCCGCGCCTAGTGAGATCTCAGTCAGCAGGGATTGCACTTCATGGGTGGCTCCCAGCCACCTCACGGCGTCGCCCAGATCGCCGACACCGGCGTTCGCGATTTCGTCCAGCGATTCAGTGCTCAGGTCCAAGTCGACCAACGAGCTGGCCAGTTCCCATGGCTCGTCCACATCGTGGGAATCCAGCCAGTCTTCGAGCTCTTCCTCTTTGTCGGCGCGGACCAACGCATCGAGCTCGGACGGCCGAGTAGCCCGCTCCTTGGCGATCACCCCCAGAGGTTCAAGCGCCGCCCTCTGTGCTGGCAGCAACTGGGTCGACGCCTTTTCGAGCGCCACAAGTGCGTCAGCCAGCTTGGACGAGCCGCGCTTGACCGCCGCCGCCGGATTGTTCAGCTCGTGGGCCACACCCGCCGTGAGCGTACCCAGCTGAGCCATTTTTTCGCTCTGGCGCAGCATGGCGCCGGTGGCCCGGTTGCGCGCGAGAATCGTGTTGAACAGCGACCGAGCGGCATTGGCATTGGTGCGCAGCAAGTGCTCGAGGCTCTCTTGAGCGATGACCAGCACCTGGGATGGCTTGCGAGCGCGCACGCTGGCACTGCGCGGCGCCTCGTCGAGCAGGGACATCTCTCCGATCAACTCGCCGGTGCGGCGAATGGCGAGGCGGACCTCTTTGGAGCCCGTCTTCTTGAACACCTCGAGCTCGCCCTCTTCGATCAGGTACGCGGTGTCGCCGCGATCCCCCTCTGAAAAGAGCATGTCTCCAGTCTTTAGCTGCAGCACGCCGCTGGCGATGTCTGCGAGTGAGCCGTCCTTTGCCATCACAGTGACCTGATGAAGGTGTGGACACCCGAGATGACGGCCGCGCCCTCGCCTACAGCCGCACTCACGCGTTTTCTCGATCCCCGTCTCGCGTCGCCGACTGCAAACACACCGGGCACGCTGGTCTCGAGGTGGGAGGGGGAGTAGCCCGGAGGCGCATGGCCGCCTTCGCTGACATCGCGCCCGGTCAGGATGTGGCCGGAATCGTCCCGGACCACGAAGTCTTCGAGCATGGAAGTGTGGGGCTTGCTGCCGATGAAGATCATCATGGCGGCGGCTTGGACCTCGACCTCCTCTTCCTTTCGCTTGATGTTCAACGTCTCAAGCTTGTCCTGTCCGTCTGCCGAGAGCACCGACGACTCGAACCAGACCTCGATGTTGGGCTCGTCAGTGATCTGGTCGATCAGGTACTGCGACATCGAACCCACAAAGGACGGCCTGCGCACCAGCATCGTCACCTTGCTGGCGTAACGAGCAAAGAACATGGCTCCCTGTCCAGCGGAGTTGGCTCCACCGACGATGAACACCGGCTGGCCCTTGTAGTGGGCCGCTTCGGTCAGGGCGGCACCATAGTAGACCCCCGCGCCAGTCCGTTCAGCGATGCCCGGCGCCAACAGGCGGCGCACAGACATGCCCGATGCGATGACCAGCGCGTAGCAAGACAGCTCGGTGCCGTCGTCGAGCTTCACCATCTTGTACGGGTGGTTCGATGTGACCGAAACCACTTCGCGCGGCAGCAAAATTTCGACGCCAAACCGCTTGGCTTGCGTCGTCGCGCGCTGTGCGAGGTCGGCGCCACTGAGGCCATTGGGAAAGCCCAAGTAGTTCTCGATGCGGGAGCTAGTGCCCGCTTGGCCACCCGTCGCCTCACGCTCGATCATCACGGTGCTGCGGCCCTCGGATGTGGCGTTGACTGCCGCTCCAAGCCCCGCAGGGCCACCGCCGATCACGATCACGTCGTAAAACGGCTGGGTCGCATCAGTCTGCATGCCGAGGGCCGTGGCAAGCTCCGCGCGCTCGGGCTGCACGAGGCGCCGCCCATCGGACAGGGTGACCACAGGCAACTTGAGGCTGCCGTCGCACAGCTTTGTGCATTGGTCGCGGGCTTCGGCGTCGCGCTCGACGTCGACCCACTTGTAGGGGATGCGATTTCGAGCCAGGAAGTCCTTGGTCTCGTGGCTGCGGGCAGACCACAGATTGCCGGTCACAACGACGCCATCCCACAGCGGAGCGACGGTAGAGGACCACGCCTGCAGCAGGTCCTCCAAGACCGGGTACAGGTTCTGTTCCGGTGGATCCCAGGGCTTGAGCAGGTAGTGATCCAGCCCGACGTCATTGATGCTCACAATCGCCGCCTCGGTGTCTGAGTAGGCGGTCAACAACACGCACTTCGCCTCGGGGTAGATCTCGCGGGCTTGGGCCAGGTACTCGGTGCCGTTCATGTGCGGCATGCGCTGATCCGAGATCAGCAGCGCCACGGTGGTGCGCCGCTCGCGCAATTTGGCCAGCGTGTCTAGCGCAACGGCGCCAGAGCCGGCCTTCATGATCCGGTACTTCTTGGCGAATCGGGAGCGAAGGTCCCTGTAAATCGCGTTGAGTACCTGCGGTTCGTCGTCGACGGTGAGAATGACGGGCTTGGCCACGATTACCTCGATCTGGTTTCGGGCCGCCTAGCTTACTCCTAGGGCGCCCTTAGGGATCAGGACTTCGCCACTTCCGCACGACTGAAATATGGTGGGCCCATGAGCGCCCTCCCCGATTGGCTTGCAGACTCCGAACACGGTCCCTTCCTCCAGTGCATTCTGGCGGTAGCGTGGGCGGACTCGACCCTTGAACAGTCCGAGCTCGACATGATCGCCGAGCTGGTCGAGGAGCTGGAGCTGACTCCGACCCCCGAACAGCTCAGCGCATGGCTGCAGACAAAACCGGACCCCAACAAAGCCGCCGAGCCGATCGATGACTACTTCACGCAGATCTTTCTGCTCCGTCAGGCCCTGATGATGGCGGCGGGAGACGGTCAATACGCCCAGAGCGAAAAGACCCTGATCGAGAACTGGGCCAAGCTATGGGAGTTCGACATGGACGAGCTGCTCGACCTGATGGAAGAGATTCAGGAATCCATCCTCGAGGCCGGCGAATGAACCTCGCCGGTTCCGTCGTAGGCAACGACAAACCCTTCTTCCTGATCGCTGGCCCCTGCGTCATCGAGAACGAACAGATGGTCATGGCCACCGCCGAGAAGATCGGCGAGGTCACAGCAAAGCTGGGCATTCACTACATCTTCAAAGCCAGCTTCGACAAGGCCAACCGCACCAGCGGCGACTCCCCCCGAGGTCCAGGCCTGGCCGAAGGGCTGCGCATCTTGGCCAAGGTCAAGTCCGACCTTGGCCTGCCGGTGCTGACCGATGTGCACGAAAACACCCCCATCGACGAGGTCGCAGATGTCGTCGACGTGCTGCAGACCCCAGCCTTCCTAGTGCGCCAGACCGATTTCATTCACCGAGTGGCGCGAGCGGGCAAGCCGGTCAACGTCAAGAAGGGCCAGTTCCTGGCTCCGTGGGACATGGCGCCAGTGGTCGAGAAGTTTCGAGCCGTTGGCAACCACGAAGTCATGGTCTGCGACCGGGGCACCAGCTTCGGCTACAACACCCTGATTTCGGACATGCGCGGCTTGGTGCAGATGCGCGACACGGGCTGTCCCGTGGTGTTCGACGCCGGCCACTCGGTGCAACAACCAGGAGGCAAGGGCACGTCCACCGGTGGGCAACGCGAGATGGTGCCGGTACTGGCCCGTGCTGCCGTGGCCGTGGGGGTGGCTGGCTTGTTCATGGAGACCCACCCCGACCCGGACAACGCCTGGAGTGACGGGCCCAACCAGTGGCCGCTGCACCGCATTGAAGAACTGCTCGTCACACTCAAGCGCCTGGACGAGGTCATCAAGGCATGAGCCCAGACCTGCTCGGCAAGCTCGCCACACTGCAGTTGTTGGTGTGCGATGTCGACGGTGTGCTCACCGATGGTCGACTCACCTACGCCGCCGACGGCGAGGCCACCAAGACATTCCACGTACACGACGGCATGGGTCTGCGGCTGCTGATGGAGAACGGCGTACAGGTTGCCATCATCACGGCGCGCAAGGGTGGAGCCGTCGCTCGACGCATGGCCGATCTGAACATCAAGCACGTGGCCCAAGGCCGCGGAGACAAGGGCAACGCCTTGGCTGAGCTGCTGGCCGAGCTCGGCATTGCCGCCGAACATGCTGCATACATTGGCGACGACGTGCTGGACTTGCCTGCAATTCGGCGCGTCGGTGTCGGAATAACGGTCAACAATGGGCACTCAGCGGTGATCGCCGAGGCCGACTGGGTGACCGAGAGAGCAGGTGGAACCGGTGCAGTTCGCGAGGTTGCTGATACCATTCTAGAGGCGAAGATCGGCCTCTCAGTAGCCGTGGAACACGTCCTGGACCGATCCGCGACTCAATAGTTCAGAAAGTGTGCATCGGACTGTGCACAAAGAAAAAAGACATGCTCAATTCCGGCTGAGAGCGCTGCCAGCGGGACGATCTCACGACGGCACATGAAGCGACGGGGAAGCGGCAACCAGCCACGTCTGCATCGAATGGTCACTCTGCCACCGCTGTCAAGTTTAGCTTGACATGCAACGAAGAACTGCACGTACAGCGCGAAAAGAGAGTTTGCGCAAGTAGCCCCAGTGTGATCTAAGTGAGGGCGATGGATGAGTACACGCAGGAGTTCGGAGATGGCAACAAAAGCCCTCCGTAGGGTTGGTTCAGCCCTACGAGTGGTTGATGCACAGTCGCGAATACGTCGCGGCCGCAGTGCGTTGGCGGATAAGGCTGCGGCCTTGGCGCGAATCGCGAGTGGTCTAAACGAAAATTTCGACCGTGCAGTTCAGCTGATTTTGGAT
>CAYYHT010000471.1:0-6390 GCA_964471355.1 uncultured Enterobacteriaceae bacterium | reverse complement strand
GCGGTCGTGATCGACGACACCGGCGCCCTCAGCGCGGCGCACACCCACGACGCATCCGAGATCGATGCGGGCACCATGGCCAGCGCACGGCTGCCCATCGGCAACGCGGCGGGCCAAATCGCAGGCGGCAACGACCAACGCTTTGTGGATGCGGTATGCGATCCGGAACGCGAAAAGCTCCACTGGACCGGATCAGCGTGGGCCTGTCAGCCAATGATTCCGCTCGACTCCGTTCTGGTGAACTGCGACACCGCCGGAACCATGCGGTGGAATGAGGGCGATGCGAACCTCGAAGTCTGCGACGGCTCCGACTGGTTCGTGGTCACCCGCCGCGGCTTGTGCGAAGCCGGCAAGCGGACCCTCGACTACACGGGTTCGGACCAGAGCTTCACGGTGCCTGAAGGCTGCACCACCCTCGAGGTCTCGGCCTGGGGAGCCGGTGGGGGCGGCGGCTACGGCGTCTATCAGGGTCCGGCTGGCGGCTTTGTCGCGGCCACGATCAACGCCGTGCCAGGGACGACCTACACCGTCGTGGTCGGTCAGGGTGGCCGGCGAAATGTCGCTGGCGGCTCGGGCACCATCGGTCCGGCGGCGTACGGCTTCGGCGGCGCACCTCAGTCTGGCGGCTCAACCTGTGCCGTGTCTGGCGGCGGCGGATTGACTGGCCTGTTCAGCGGCATCCCGAGCGTAGCAACCGCAGTGGTCATTGCCGGCGGCGGCGGCGGCTCCAGCGGACACACCTATGGCGGCATGGGCGGCGACACGGCAAACGCGGGCGGCGCCTCGACCATCCAAGGTGACGCCGGAGACAGCGCCTGGGAAGGCGGCGGCGGCGGTGGCTACAACGGCGGGGACATCCAATGCCGCAGCACAGACAACTGCACCTGGTCTGCTGGCGAGGGCGGAAGCTCCTACATCGGTCACTCGTCGGTCAGCACGGGCACCGTGCTGTTCACCTCCGAGTACTCCAGCACGCCGCCACAGCTTGGGCACACGGACTACCCAGGTGTGGGCGTCAACGGCAACGCGGCCATCGGATATGGCGGGCGGAACGGGTCCTACGGCCAGTATTGCGACGATGCAGGTCACGGAGCCATGGTCCTTAGCTGGAGCGAATAGGCTCGGGCACCAAGGAAAAGGGGACCCCTCGAAACAGCCAGTGGGAATCTCACCCAATGGCCATCTTCCGCTGACGGAGGATCCGGTGTGCGCCGGGTTTTCGAGGGGCGATGGCAGCCGGGACTCCTAGAGTTCCGACCTTCACTCCCGAGCGGGAGCGAGATGTGGACGTCTAGGTCGCCGCCACCTTGCTTTGCACTGTGGAATTACACATCTAGATCACCTCCTTCTCGGCAGTTGCACGCGCAGGTCCCGCCTGCACCCTCGCTCGGCCGCCGGAACCCGGTCACGAGGGGGTCGCGAGCGAAATGCTCGCCGACGAGGCTGCTACACCTCGCCGGGCAGCCCATCCAGGTGCCACCGACATCGTACACCCACGAATCTGGACGCCCAGTGTGCGTGGCGAAACGTGACGACTGGGCGCCGTCACCACGGGAAGCGAGCGCGCCCTAGGCCACGCGCCACTGCAGCTCGCGCCCAGCAAACAGCGGCACGATCTGGTCGTCGATGCCGGGGACCGCGAACTGCTCCGGAATGCGCTGTGGCGAACGTTCGAGCGTGATCGTCGCGGCGTTCGCGGGCAGACCGTAGAAGCGGGGGCCGTTGAGGCTGGCGAAGGCCTCGAGCTTGTCGAGGGCTCCCTCAGCTTCGAAGGCCGCCGCATAGAGCTCGATGGCGGTCGGGGCCGAGAAGCAGCCGGCGCAGCCACAGGCGTTCTGTTTGGTGCCGACCACATGCGGCGCGCTGTCCGTGCCCAAGAAGAACTGCGGGTCGCCGGAAGTCGCGGCTGCCAGCAGGGCGCGCTGGTGAGAGCGCCTCTTGAGAATCGGCAGGCAGTACAAGTGCGGCCGAATGCCGCCCACGAGCATGTCGTTGCGGTTCGCCAGCAGGTGCTGCGGCGTGAGCGTGCAGCCCACTCGACCCGGATGCTCACGCACAAAGTCAACGGCCTGGGCGGTCGTGGCGTGCTCGACCACCACGCGCAGGCCCGCATGCTCTCGCAGCAGGGGCTCGAGCACCTGGTCCAGAAAGCGCGCCTCGCGGTCGAAGATGTCGACCGATTCCGTGGTCACCTCGCCGTGCACCAGCAATGGGACCCCAAGCTTCTCGAGCCGCTCCAAGACCGCTCGTGAGCGGCCCAACTCAGTGACGCCGGCCTCGGAGTTTGTGGTCGCTCCGGCCGGGTAGAACTTCACCGCGTGCACGACGCCGTCCTGGACGCCGGCCTCGAGGTCATCTGGGTCGGTGTCCTGGGTCAGGTACAGGGCCATCAACGGCTGAAAATCACTGCCAGCAGGCCGTGCCGCAACAATGCGCTGCCGGTACGCAGCAGCGCCAGCACTCGTGGTCACGGGCGGCTTCAGGTTCGGCATGATCATGCCGCGGCCGAACACACGTGCCGTCGGCGCCAGCACAGCGTTCATCAAGGCGCCGTCGCGCAGGTGCAGATGCCAGTCGTCGGGACGAACAAGAACGAGTCGGTCAGTCAACATGGGCTCCGATGGAGCGCGAGTCTACAGGATGTCCCTCAACCGATCTCGGTCACTCGCACGATGGGCCCACTCGGGTTGGTGTCCGAGGACAGATCAATCACAGCGCTGATCGACCACGGGTCGCCCGCATCGTCCTGCTCGCTGTCGGTTTCGTCATCGACCAGCACCTGGGTCACACGCCAGCGATGCGGCCCGTCGGCAATGAGCTGGGTCGTCCAGCCCTGTTTGAGCCGCCCATCAAAGCGCACGTCCCCCCGTTCGGAGATGTACGGCGCGAGGGCCGCGCGGATGTCCGCGGAGCCCATCGATTCGGGCCCCTGCCACGTTGATGCAGCCGCCTCGGCCCAGTCTTGGCGAGAGAGTGCGCGCACCATCGCGTACAGCTCTTGGCGAATGCGAGCCTTGAACCGCTTGGCGTCGGCCGAGATGTCCACGGGCTGTGGGGCCTGCTCAACATCGGTCGGGCTGATCATCGCCTCCCAGGTCTTGATGAGGCTGTCATCGACCCGGGCAAGCAGTGACCGCAAGAAGCCGATGATGTCGTCCACCTGCGACGTTCGGGCGGCCTCGGGCACGTTCTGATTCAGGGTCGAGTACACCTGGCTCAGGTAGCGCAGCACCACCCCCTCGCTGCGCTCGAGCTCCAGGCTCTTGACCCAGCCGCCAAAGGTGGCTTGGACCTCGACAATCTCTCGGGCGATGCCCTTGGGCCGAATGGGCTCTGTGGCCAGCCAGGGATTGGTCTCGGCATAGGCATTGTACGCCGCATAGACCCACTCCCCGCGCGGCTTGGGCCAGCTGACCTCCTCGAGCATCTCCATGCGTTCTTCATATGGAACGCCCTCGGCCTTGAGGGTCGCGATCTTGAAGCCCTTCTCGCGGCGGGTCTGGGCGCGCAAGATGACCCGGGGGTGCTCCAGAATCGACTCCACCAGCGTCAGCACGTCCAGCGCGTAGTGTTCGTCCTCGGGGTCGAGCAGCCCGATGGCGTGCAGCAAGAACAGAGACAGCGAGTGATGCAGGCTGAAGTCGTGCTGCAGCGCCTGTTGGATCTCGTACTGCGGGACCGCGTCGGCACCATGGTCAACCACGATGCCCGCATCGATCAGCTCGCCAAGGCGGGCCTCGGCCTCGGCCATCAACCGCTGTGTAGCCCGCTGTCCCGTGTGAGAGCGCTCGATGAGCTCGGCCATCTCGGCCATGGCATCGCCCAAGGTCTCGGTCGCCTTCTGCAGCAGCTGCAGCACCAAGCCGTGATCGACCTTGAATCGGCCCTCGAGCACCTCTGCGCGGCCCCCGACCATGCGGTCAAAGGTGGTTCGGTCCCAGTGTTTGTAGCCGCGGGTCGGGGCCTTCTTCTTGACGACCTTGTTCCGTTTCTTTCGGCCGCTGGCGATGGCCTCGCCCAGACGCAGGTTCTCGATCACCCAGTCCGGAGCCTGGACGACAACGGTGCCCTCGGTGTCGAAGCCCTTTCGTCCGGCACGCCCGGCGATTTGCTGGAAGTCTCGCACCGTGAGCAAGCCGGTCTGCTCGCCGTCGTACTTGCACAGCTTGGTGAACAGCACACTGCGAATCGGCACGTTGATTCCGACTCCGAGTGTATCGGTGCCACAGATGACCGCGAACAGGCCCTGCTGAGCCAACGTCTCGACCAGCATGCGGTACTTGGGCAGCAGGCCCGCGTGGTGCAGCCCCACGCCGTGCAGCACGTACTTGCGCAGGGTGCTGCCGAAGGGACTGTCGAAGCGAAAGCCCTTCACCGCCGCTTTCAGGCGCGCCTTGTCCTCGTCACTGCTGAAGGTGCTGCTGGTGAGTGCTTGGGCAAGCTCGGTGGCCGAGCGCTGGGTGAAGTGCACCGCATAGACCGGCGCCTTTTCTCCCCTGACCAGCTTGCGCAGCGCCAGATCGATGGGAATCTCGCTGTACTCGAAGCTCAGCGGCACGGGCCGCTCGGCCTGATCGACGCACACCACCTCATGGCCGGTTCGCTGCGCCAGATCGGCCTCGACAGCGGATGTGTCCCCAAGGGTCGCCGACAGCAACAGGAACTGGGCGTGAGGCATGGTCAGCAGAGGAAGCTGCCAGGCCATGCCGCGGTCTCGATCGCCGTAGTAGTGGAATTCATCCATGATCACAGCGTCGTAGGGGGTCTCGTCCCCATGTCGCAGCGCGATCTTGGCCAAAATCTCGGCCGTGCAGCACAGGATGGGGGCGTCGCGGTTGACCGTGCCGTCCCCGGTCATCAGGCCCACATTGTCTCCTCCGAACAGCTCGCCCAAGCTGCGGAACTTCTCGCTGACCAGGGCCTTGATGGGGGCCGTGTACACACTGCGCTGGCCCCGAGACAGAGCTCGCAGGTGCAGGGCGGTAGCGACCAGGGACTTGCCCGAGCCCGTCGGCGTCTTGAGCAGCACATGGTGGTCATCAAACAGCTCGAGCACGGCCTCTTCTTGGGCCGGGTACAGGCTGATGCCGCTGTCACCCGCCCATTCGAGGAACAGATCGAGCGCTTGTGACTCGGGGTCGTCGCTGGCGTTCAGCCGGTCAATGAGTGTGGTCGCAGCGGTCATCGGCCCCGCCACCATAAGTGTTGCGTTGTCCAAAGGAATGTAAAGCCACCGCGAGAATCCAAGCCTGCGGCGACAGAGCGCGTGGAGGTCATTCATGACTCGTCACATTCCCGCCCTTTGCCTGCTCTTATCCACCGCCTGCGCGCTTGAGCCTCCCGACCGGTCCCCCCAACTGCCAGGAGACATCGATGCGGACGGCGCCTCCCTACTGCTCGACTACACCACCGCACTGCCGGCGCACTACACCCAGCCCGGCGGCCCCACCCCCCCCGCTGCGGCACTGGACAACACCCCGGCGAACAACCCCATCACCGACGCGGGCGCCACCCTTGGACGGGTGCTGTTCTACGACCGCGAGCTGTCGATGAACGGCACCGTCGCATGCGCCTCCTGCCACGTTCAGGAGTACGGTTTTGGCGACCCTGAAGTCTTGTCGGATGGGTTCGACGGCGGAAAGACCGGACGGCACTCGATAGGGCTGGTCAACGCCCGCTTCTTTGAGGATGGCCGCTTCTTCTGGGACCTGAGAGCTGACAGCCTCGAAGACCAAGTGTTGATGCCGATTCAAGACCCCGTCGAGATGGGCATGACGCTGGACGACCTCGAGGCTGTCGTCGACAGCGCGGAGTACTACGACTCGCTATTTATCGATGCCTTCGGCGACGACCACGTCGACTCAGAGCGCATCAGCCTGGCCCTGGCGCAGTTCGTGCGAGCCATCGTCAGCACAGAGTCGCGATACGACCAAGGCCGCGCCCTGGTCAACAATCCCGGACAGCCCTTTCCCAATTTCACCGCAGAGGAGAACCGGGGCAAACAGCTGTTTCTGGCGCCTCCCCCGCAGGGTGGAGCGGGCTGTGCAGCCTGCCACGGAACCGACGCCTTCGTCGGTGTCGGTCCGGGAGCCTTCAACAACGGGCTGGATGCCACCACGGCGTCCGATGAGGGCGTATTTGCGACAACCGGAAGGCCACAAGATCGTGGGGTCTTCAAGACGCCTTCGCTGCGCGGTGTCGCCATGCGTGCGCCCTATATGCACGACGGCCGTTTTGACAGCTTGGAGCAGGTTGTGCGCCACTACAACAACGGCGTCCAGCCCCACCCCAACCTGGCTCCACAGCTGCGCGGACAGGGCGGTCAGCCGGTTCGCCTGGGGCTCAGCGACGCCGACATCGACGCCATCGTCGCCTTCCTCAGCGCCCTCG
>CAYYHT010000470.1:0-6394 GCA_964471355.1 uncultured Enterobacteriaceae bacterium | reverse complement strand
GGGCTCCCGAGGTCCCCGTTGATTCGACGTTTCAGGGGTTCTCAGCTGAGCGGTAACTAGGGCTAGGGCTAGGGCAGGAAGTGCGCTTCAGAGATGCACAGGTCGTTGAACTCTTTTCCGGCGATGACTTCGCCGAAGGTCAGCCGCACTGAACTCGTCGCGTGGGCGGGGAAGCTGACCTTCTGCGGCAGGAAGAAGGGCTTGAAGGTGACCGCTTGTGTCGAACCATCCGAGAAGGTCAGTGTGCCTGCCTTGGGGTGGTTCGCCTTCATGTAGATGCCCATCGATGTGCCGATGCCATTGATGATCGCCAGCTGACTGACCGACGTGGTGCCCCCGAAATCAAACTCGATCCACTCGCCGTTGCCGTCGCCGTCTTTGTTGGCCTCGCACCACATCGAGTCCGAGATGCCGTCGTTGACGTTGACCGGAACGTAGCTGCCGTCGTCATCGTCGGGAAGTTGCGACGAGGCGCTGAATGCTTTGACCGCCACGGGACCACCCGCTTCGCCGTCAAATACCTGAATCTCGCTAATTGCGGTGTCCAGCCAAGTGTTTCCGTTGTGGATGGCGCGGACCTTGACCTTGATCGTGCTGGTGGTCTTGGCCTTGCTGAGCGTGAACACCTGGGGCTTCATCTCGTCGCCCAGCATGAACTTTTCAGTGCTGCCGTCGCTAAATGTGAACTCGACCTCTTTGGGTCTGTTGGCGCGCTGGTGGTAGTCGTAGCTGTACCAGAGGCCCGCCCAGATCTTGATCTCCTTGACCGACTTGTCGCCGCCAAGGTCAAGCTGAACCCAAGAGCCAAGGCCGCTGCCCGTTTCGCCTTCAACCCAGCTCGTCGCCTGTTTGCCGTCGATCAACTGCTTGGCGGCGTACGAGATGCCCTCTTCGGTGGGGTAGGTCGATGACGCCGAAACTGCGGCGATCTTGATTTTCCCCGCATCAGCGGGGGCAGTCAGCACAAGCATGGCCAGACCGAGGGATGTCATGGGCTCTCCGGACAGGTAGAGGGACGCGCGATCTTGAAGGACCACAGATCTCGCGTCAAGCACGTTCCGTAGACACGTCGGATCCGCCGCTGATTCCGCTAGAAGTTCGCTGTCATGCTGAACCGGGCGCCGTCGAATCCGGGCAACAATCGGCACTGTCCACCCGAGCAGCGAATGCCGGCTTTGTAGGCGCCCAAAAAGCCCTTCATAGTCACCGCATCAGACACCTTATATTGTAGCTCGCCGGCACCGTAGAGCGAGTCTCCATCTAGGTTTCCAACGCTATTGACGAGCGGATTGGTGGTGTAGTCCATGTAGTAGACGACAAAGACTTTTTCGCCGGGGATGGCCACGGTGTAGGACGTCTCGAATTCGACGTAGTCCTCTTGCTGAAAAGGGTTCTGTCCCCACTGATACCACTCGCCTGCGACCGCAATGTCGGCGCGCAATCCACCCGGGAGCGCAAACTTAAAGTCGAGATCGCCGTGCAGCTGACGATCGGCGTCGATGCCACGCTCGGAATCGGTGCCCTGGCCATCTCGGTCGTCGTAGCGCATGCCCAGATTGCCGATGAACGAGAACTTCTCGGGCCGCGCCTCGATGCCAATCATGGGGTGGAAGATGGTCTCGGGCACCTCGTTGAAGTGCAGCCCCCCCTCTTCGAGGTCGCGAAACACAGCCACCGAGACGTAGGGCACGACCTCTCCGGGCACAGCAGCCCAGTCCATGCGCACCTTTCCGCCCCAGCTGTTGTTGCTATTGACAGCCGCTGAGCTGTCCTCGGTAATGGCGCGCTCGTACTCGAGGGTCGGTCCGATGGCGATCTCGTAGAGCTCGGAGGCCAACAGGGCGTTGGGTCGCTCGGTCTGGATGTAGCGCTTGCCCTCGAACTGCCAAGTCGTCGAACCGACGTAGGCCGTTCCCGACAGATAGGCCGCGTAGCCGGGATCGCTGGGCTCGCCCGCGAACAATAAGCTGCCGCCATCGGCATTGTTTGTGTAGCTGTAGATGTCCCCTTCACCGATCCAGTCCATGCCAGCGATGCTCACCTCGAGAGTGCTGCCCGCGACCACTGCATCGGGCACAGACCGTTCGGCGATGCCCCATGGCCCCGACTCTGTGGCGAAATGGTAGACGACGCCATGGGCGCCGACGTTGGCCGGCCCGAGGCCGTAGCGAGTGACCGCTGCGCCCGCGACCAGGTGCCGGAAGTCTCCCTGCAATCCCAGGTTCGGATTCTCTTGGAACACCTGTTGACGGTTGACCTGACCTGCCAACAACTGGATGTCCCAGGCGCCCGGACGCATGAACACCTTGGCGCCCTGAATGGACGTGTCGATGTCGATGTCGACGTTGCGATTGATGTTGAGCGCAAGCCCGTTGCCAAAGGCCCCGTAGAAGTCCCCGAGGGTGACCGTCGCGAGCTTGCTCTCACGAGCCAAAAACACCTTCTCGAGATTGGCATACCCGTCGATGCCGGGCAGAGGCCAGAACACGTCTGGCTCTCGCAACGCCCGCTCGGTAAACACCTCGCCGTCGATCTTGTAGCGGTTGGCCCACAAGCTGACCTCGTCGACCTGCACAAAGCCCTGCCAGGGGCCGCTCGCCACCAAACCGGTGAAGCGATTGACTTGCTCGACGTAGTTGAAGATGCCCGTTTCGTTCGCGAATGGGGCCGGTAGCCGCTCGGTGCGCTTCCAGTACCGGTAATCAAGGTCATCGGTGAACGACGTCGTCACAGCCGCCGCGTCGCTCTCGTCCGAACTTGGAGCGTCCTGGGCAGATGCCGTCATTGCGACGATGAACGAGACAACCGCGAGCATGCGGTGAGCGACCCCCTATTAAGGCAGATGCTACTCAGTCTTTTCGGGTTGCGCTGACGGTTCGAGTAGCTCGACGATCTCTTCACGCAGCTTGACCTGGTCGCCTTCGTTGAACCCGCTGTGCTTGCTGTGAATGTTTCCTTCGCGGTCAATGAGCACCGCGAAAGGAAGCGTCTTTGTGGGGTTGTACTTGATGAGCACACTGGAGTCGGAGTCGCGCACGACCGTGAATTGGTAGCCGCTGCGCTTGACGTACGGCTTGACCTGGCTGGCAGTTCGGGCGTCGTCGGTCGAGATGGCAATCAGCTTGAAGCCCTGCTCACCGAGCTCCTTTTCCATGCGCTGCAGATGGGGCAGCTCTTGTTTGCACGGCTCACACCAGTAGGCCCAGAAGTCCACCAGCACGACCTGTCCCTTGTAGTCGGACAACGTGACCGTCTGCTTGTCGAGATCGCGCAGAGTGAAGTGGGGGGCGGGGTCCACGGCGAACGCTGGCGACGCCACTCCCATGCCCAGACCCACCACTGCTGCAAACATTGCCTTGTGCAAACCCACGCGACCTCCAATTGGACCACGGACGTGTCCGTCACCGAGGTCATTCAACACGGCTAGTTATCCCAACCATCCCCACGATGCTCCAATGGGAGTAAGGTCACGCGTCATGGCACAGCGAATCCTCATCGTCGATGACGAGCCCTCCATCCGAAAGGTGCTCGCCGCCCACCTCAAAAAGTTCGGCTACGACGTCGAAACAGCCACCGACGGGGCCGGCGGTATTGCCCGTCTGCAAGAGGACTTGTTCCACCTTGTGGTGTCTGACATCAAGATGCCCGTGGTCGACGGCATGGCCCTGTTGGCCTGGACGCGCGAGAATCAGCCCGGGCTTCCGGTGATCCTGATCACAGCCCACGGCAGCGTCGCCAACGCCGTCGACGCGCTCAAACAGGGCGCCCACGATTATGTCACCAAGCCATTCGACAGCGACGAGCTGCGGCTGACCATCGCCAAGGCCCTCGCCACTGAAGTCGCCGGCCGCAAGCGCCTGTCTCCCGAGCGTGGGCGTTTCGAGATCATCGGACGAACCCCAAAGATGCGCAAGGTCTACGACCTGATCGAAAAGGTGGCCCCGTCTCCGTCCACCGTGCTGATCACCGGCGAATCGGGCACCGGAAAACAGCTGGTGGCCCGCGCTCTGCACGAGAACAGCCCACGCAGCTCTGGCCCGTTCATCGAAGTCAACTGCGGCGCAATTCCCGAGAGTTTGTTCGAGAGCGAGTTGTTTGGCTACGAGCGCGGCGCGTTCACCGGGGCCGTCAGCAACAAGCCCGGGCGCTTTGAGCTGGCCAACGGCGGCACCCTGTTCCTCGACGAAGTCGGCGAGCTGCCGCTTGAGATGCAGGTCAAGATCCTGCGCACCCTGCAGGAACGCAAGGTCGATCGAGTGGGCGGACTGCGGGCCGTAAACGTCGACGTGAGGGTCATCGCCGCAACCAACGTCAACCTGCAAGAAGCCATGACCAATGGGGCCTTCCGCGAGGACTTGTACTGGCGCCTGAACGTCATCCCCATTCCCCTGCCCCCTCTGCGCGATCGGACCGACGACGTACCGCTTCTCGTCGAGCACTTTCTTCGCTCCTTCAATCGGCGCCTCGGCAAGTCGGTGCAGCGCGTGGCCCCAGATGCACTCGCCGCCCTGCTCGCCCATCCATGGCCAGGCAACATCCGCGAGCTCGAGAATCTGATGGAGCGCTCGGTGTTGCTCTCCGAGGGCGAAGTGATCGGGCTCGACGACCTCGCAGGCCTGCGCACCAGCAACTTCGACTCGTCGAGCGGCGACGAGGGCCTCGAAGAGCTTGGACTCAAGGAATACGTGCGGGTGCACACGGTCAAGCTCGAGAGAGCCCGCATTCAACGTGCCCTTTCCGAAGAGGGCGGCAATGTGACCCGAGCGGCCCGCCTGCTCGGCATCAGCCGCAAGTCCCTGCAGACCAAGATGAAGGAATACGGGCTGCGTGACGAGTCATAGCGGGACATCCTCGACTCCTGCTACGCTGCCCCCCGGAGGACGCGCCTTGCGAACGCTCATTGCCGTCTTGATCGCTGCCACGCTGGGTTCTGTGGCTCACGCCGCCGATGTCACCGACATCCCACCAGAGCTGCGCGCGGACATCAGCATCGACTACCACTACGCCTACAAGTTCGGCTCCCTCGAAGAGACCTGGGAGAACCAACAGTGGGGCTACGGGCGACGCATCGAAGCGCAGCATGACGTGCTGCCTCACTTCGAGTTCAGTCCCTACACGGGTGTTGCTCTCACCTTGGGCCTCGACGCCACCCCCAGCAAGCGCTGGTCCTTCCCCACCGAGGGCGACATCTTCTGCCCCGAGGGCTACGGCTGCGACGGCCCCTCTCAGATGATGTACGACCCGGTCACGGGCAGCGGCTCATATGCAAATGGCGGTACGGCCGTAAAGGTGCCCGTCGAGGACATTCCCGAGTACAAGGGAGGCGGACTCAACGGCATATGGCTTGGCGTCGCACTGCAGCCCTTCAGCGAGAGCTACGACCGCTCACACTTGGTGACCTGGCGCATCGACATCGCCATGCGAACCGCCGCGGCGCGCAATTCTTGGTGGACCGAGCGCGAGGGAGGCGGCCGAGGCGCTGCCCCCGGTGGCGCGGCCTTCAAGCTCGGCGCGGCATTCTCGACCGACAACGACAGCGCAAACCCGTACATCGTGGCGACCATCATTCACGAGGGCAAGTTCACCCTCAATGAGTACCGAGACACCCAAGGGACCGTTTGGTGGACCGACGGCACGCTCAATCCCGCTGACAAGTTCGATGGCCGTGCCGGCATCGAGCTCATCACGCTGAACGACAAGAACACCGGTGCCCGATTCGCCGTCGACCTGTACATGGGCTTTGGCTACCGCAGCTGGGAAGACGTGCCCTCAGGCATCCTGCTGCCCAGTGTGCTTGACCAGAGCAAAGAGATCATTGTCACCCACTACGACCACATCATCGGCAACGCCGGCCTCGGTCTCGATGGGCACTTCAATGAGTACGCGGGCTTCCGCCTGGCCTTCGACGCCAAGTACTACACCCCTCACCCACTCGAGCATGTGTACTCGGTGCGGTCTGACTACGACACAATCGAGATGGGTGTCTTCGCCTCGATGGACGTCAAGATTCGCTAGCTCTTTAGGCGTGTCTCGAGGGCAGCGAGTCGAGCCCTGAGCGCATCGAGCTCGGGGTCCTCTTCATGTTGCGGCGCAACATGATCCTCAGACTCAGCTCGGAAGGCCGGTTCTGCAGGGGCAGGCTCGGGTCGACGGCGGCCCCATGCGAACTGCGTCTCCATCTGGGTCATCTGGCGCTCGAGAATCTCGAGTGTGGTGGCGATCTGCTTCATCGCCATGGGTGGTACGGCGTGTCCAGGTCGACCGAATGACGCGGTGCAACAAGGGCAATGGAAACAGGTCCAGGGCGCCTTGAACCTCTAGGATGACCGCCAAGAGTACAGGCTTGCTCAGGTCCTCGCCGGTCTTGGCGTCGACGACTTCAACGTCGTCTCCA
>CAYYHT010000469.1:0-6411 GCA_964471355.1 uncultured Enterobacteriaceae bacterium | reverse complement strand
ACGGACTGCGACGACTCCGATGCCAGCATCACCGACGGTGACACTTACTACTTTGACGAGGATGAGGACGGCTATGGCCATCCGACCGCCACCCGCAAGATGTGCTTGCTGGGCCCCGGCGGCTCGACCGACAACACCGACTGCATGGACGAGAACGCGGCCGTCAACCCGGGTGCCGACGAGATCTGCGACATCCTCGATGTCGATGAAAACTGCGACGGCCAGGTCAACGAAGAGGGGGCGGTTGGCGAAGAGAACTGGTACTTCGACTCCGACGGCGACGACCACGGCGACCCGGACACATTCGTCAAAGCGTGCTCGCCTCCGAACACCCAGCACAAGCCCCTGGGCGACGACTGCGACGATGACAACGCCAATGTCTTCCCAGACAATCCCGAGGTCTGCGACGAGCTCGACAATGACTGCGATGGCGAGGTCGATCCGCCGGGCTCCATCGGCGAGGACACGTACTGGATGGACGCCGATGGCGACGGCTATGGCGACGTGTACAGTCCCGTCGTGGCCTGCCCCACCCCGGTTGGCGCGGTCACCAACGACAACGACTGCGACGACAACGACAGCACCGTGCACCAAGACGCCCCAGAGCTGTGCGATGGGCTGGACAACGACTGCAACGACGCCATCGATGAGGGCCTGGACGCCGCCTGGTGGCTCGATGCCGACGGAGACGGCTTTGGAGATCCGGCCACCAATCAGTCGGGATGCGACAAGCCCGAAGGCGCTGCTGACAATGACCAGGACTGCGACGACAGCGACGACAGCATCTATCCCGACGCCATCGAGCTTCTCAACGACGATGTGGACCAGGACTGCGACGGCATCGACTTGGTGGCCATCGAGCATGTGACCAATGTCTACGGCGGCAGCAGGGGCTGCGGCTGCGACAGCGGCGGTGGGTCCGCGGGCTGGATGGCAGGACTTGTGGCCGTGCTGATGCTACGTCGGCGGGGATGATTCGAAGAGTCGCTGCATTTGCTCTGCTGCCCCTGGCAACCACCGCCATCTACGCCGGCTGGTATGCCCAGCGCTCCCTGTTCTTTAGCTTCTTTCTGTACGAGCTGAACGTCGAGGCGGGCACGCTGAGCCACGCCTATGAGCTCAGCTTCTATGCCGGCGTCGTGGGCACCATGGTCGCGGCGCTGCTGGGACTGGGGCTTGGCGGCCGCTTGGTGCTGCTGCTGGGCACGGTCTGCACGGCGGTGTCGATGGCGGCCCTGGTGGTGTCCGAGCCCCTGCTGGCGTCGGAACAGCTGACGATCTACCCCCTGCTCGCCACAGTCGCGTTCAGCCAGGGAATGCTGGGCCCGGCGCTGTACGCGTGTGCGGCCGACGCCATGCAGGCAGAGTGGGGAGCGCTGCGGACCGCCACCATCGCGGCCATCTACGGAGCCGTCAATGCCAGCGCGCTGGCCACCACCTTGGGCAGCGAAGCCATGGGCCAAATCGTCGGCGCCGGAGCCATCTTCGGAGCCTCGGCCATGCTGGTCGGCGCCACCATCTGGGTCCCTCTGGTGCTGATCTTCGCTCCCGGAGAACCCGAGGAGAGCGACCCCGCAAACACCCTAAATCCCGAGCGACTCGGCCTGTCTGTGGGCCTCATCGCCATGCTCGCTGTGCCGATGAGCATTCACTGGCACGTCTCGACCCACTGGTGGAACATCGCCCAGTCGCTGTCCAACGCCCAGACCGGTGTGGGCGCGGCTGCTTGGATGAGCGTCAATCCGGCGACCATCGCGGCCATCGTGCCCATGTTGGTGATGAGCTTGGTGGCCTTGCAGGTCTCGAGAATCGAGGTGCCGGACCTGTTGCCGGCGGGCCTGGGCATGATGCTGACAGCACTGTCCTCGTTCATCCTGACCTTTGACCCGGCGACGACTCCTGCACAGGTCTACGGTGCGGCATTCGTCATCGGCAGCGTCGGCGAGCTGCTGTTCGCAGCGTTCATTGTGTCGCGGGTTCTGGGTGATGCTCACTGGCGCCTGACCACGGGACTGGCCGCGGGGTGGATGCTCGCGAACCGCCTAGGTCCGATGATTCTGAACATCATCATTCCCATCGACAGCTCCGCAGGCGCACCCACTTGGATGCTCTGGGGAGACATCGCCCTGACCATGACCGCTGGACTGGGCCTGCTCATTGCGGCGGGCCCGGTGTACCAGTGGACGCTCTCGGACCGCGTTCAGGAGGACCTGGACGAGGCTTGGGAAGACGGCGAGACGAAGCTCGCCGCTCCTTGACTGATACAGTGCGGCATGCTTTTTCGCGACACCCTCATCGACGGCGAGCGCTGCGATCTGCGCGTCGCTGACGACAAGATCACCGCCCGAGTCACCATCGCCCCGGGCAGCGAGCGCCTTGCGGCTCAGCCCGGCGAGGACATCATCAGCGGTGGACTCATCACGCCACCGATGGCCGAGCCCCACGTGCACCTCGACGCCGCATTGCTGGGGCAACGAGCCCCCAACAAGAGCGGCACCCTGCGCGAGGGCATCGCCAACTGGTCCCACCTGCGCGACGCCCTGACTGTCGAGGACATCACCGCGCGGGCCCTGGCCACAGCCGAGATGTACGCCTCGTTCGGCACCCTGCGCATTCGCACCCACGTCGACACCGGCTCATTGCTGGCAGTCGAGACCCTGGTCGGCCTTAAAGCCGACTTCGCCCAGCGCGGCATCGAGCTGCAGGTCGTCGCGTTCCCGCAGGAGGGAATCCTGCGCGCTCCCGGCCGCAGAGAGCAGTGGGAACAGGCCATGGCGCTGGGCTGCGACGCCGTCGGCGGCATCCCGCACTTCGAGCGCACCACCGAAGAAGGCTGGGACAGCGTGCGCCTGTGCTTCGACATCGCCGAGAAGTACGATGCGCTGCTGGACTTCCACTGCGACGAGACCGACGACCCCCACAGCCGCAACCTCGAGGTGGTGTGCGCAAACTCCTTGGATCGGGGCTTTGCCGGCAAGGTGGTCACTGGCCACTGCACCGCCCTGCACAGCTACAACAATCCGCACGCGGCCAAGGTCATCGAGCTGGTCGCTGAGTCGCGGGTGCAGGTCGTCGCCAACCCGCTGGACAACAGCGTCCTGCAGGGTCGCTACGACCACTACCCCATCCGGCGCGGCATCACGCGCGTCGACCAGCTGTGGGATGCGGGCGCACTGGTGGGCATCGGCCACGATTCGGTACAGGATCCGTGGTACCGCCTGGGCACCGCAAACATGCTGGACACGGCCTATATGCTCATCCACATGGCCCACCTGACCAGCGAAGAACAGATGCGCCACGCGTTCTTCACGTTGAGCAACGAGAACCATCTGCCCTTCGGTGGGCCGCCCACGCTTCAAGCGGGGGACAAAGCGCAGTTGCTTTGGTGGGACCGAGAAGATCCGATCGAGCTGATCATCGACCGACGGCGGCCTCGCGTCTTCCGTTAGAGAGCGCGCGCACTAGCAGTTCGCTGTAGCGCACCACAATGCACAAGAGCGCACCAGTGGTGCTCGATGCTCCGTTGAATGGACGCGTCTAACCCGCGTTCGAGAGGCACCGTCCGCGGTCTGCCTCGCTTGCACTTGTGTTCCCCGAACAAGGGCACAGGCACCACGGAGACCTCCATGCGAATCTCAGTTCTAACTATGCTCTCTCTCGTCGCCGTCATGGGCGGCTGCCGGAACGGGGACGATTCCGGCACCATCGATCTGGACGGGGATGGCGTCTTCGCCGACCTCGACTGCGACGACCAAGACCCCGCGGTGGCACCCGGCCTCGACGAGCTGTGCGATGGCATCGACAACGACTGCGACCTGGCCGTGGACGAAGGGGCCGTCGACGCGGTCACGTTCTATGCAGACGACGACGGGGACGGCGTGGGCGGCGACGCAACGCTGATTGGCTGTAGCCAGCCCGACCGGTACGTCGAGGCCAGCGGCGACTGCGACGACACCGACCCGGCCATCCGCCCCGGGGCCGACGAGGCCGAGTGCGACGACCCGACCGACTACAACTGCGACGGGTCCGTGGGCTACGCCGACGCCGACAACGACGGCCACGCCGCCTGCAACGACTGCGACGACACCGACGGCACGACCAATGCCAACGCCCTCGAGGTCTGCGACGACGTCGACAACAACTGCGATGGAGTCATCGACGGTCCCGGAGCCGTTGGAGGGTCGACCTGGTACGCGGACTCAGACGGCGATGGCTTCGGCGATGGGGACACGACCACGACCGCGTGCACGGCCCCCGCTGGCTTTGTCGCAAACGACGGGGACTGCGATGACGCGGTAGCCACCACCTTCCCCGGCGCCGAGGAGCTGTGCGACGGCGTCGACAGCAACTGCAACCTGATCGTCGACGACAACGCCACCGACGTCAGCACCTGGTACGCGGACGGGGACGGCGACGGCGTCGGCGGAGCACTGCTCACCGTCGAGGCCTGCGACGCTCCGGCAAACCACGTCTCGAGCTCCGGCGACTGCAACGACGCCAATGCCGCCATCTACCCGGGCGCCGATGAAGCCGACTGCACTGACCCGACCGACTACAACTGCGATGGCTCGACGGGCTTTGCTGACGTGGACGCCGACGGCCATCCGGCCTGCACCGACTGCGACGACAATGCCGCCACCGTGAACACCAACGCGGTCGAGCTGTGCGATGGCATCGACAACAACTGCGACGGCGCCACGGATGATGCGGGGTCGATTGGCAGCACTGTCTGGTTCGCCGATGCCGATGCGGACGGACACGGAGACGCGTCCTCGACGGCCACCGCCTGTGTGGCGCCCGCCGGGTACGTCGGCGATGACAACGACTGTGACGACGGCGATGTCACCAGCTTCCCGGGTGCAGAAGAGCTCTGCAACGGCACGGACAACAACTGCAACGCGGTCATCGACGACAACGCGACCGACGCGACCGAGTGGTTCATCGACCTGGACGGAGACGGTGTCGGCAGCGTGGCGACGCTCACCGCGTGCGACCAGCCGGACAACTATGTCGGCACGACCGGCGACTGCGACGACGCCAACGCCGACCGCTTCCCCGGCGCGCTCGAGCCGGACTGTGCCGACCCGATGGACTACGACTGCGACCCGACCACCGGCTACGTCGACGCCGACTCGGACGGGTTTGCCGACTGCGAGGACTGCGATGACACCGACGCCGCGGTGCATCCCGATGCCACCGAGGTCTGCAACAGCATCGACGACGACTGCGATGCCGACATCGACGAGCTGGGCGCCTATGGCGCGCCGCTTTGGTACCGCGACGCCGACGCCGACGGCTGGGGCAACCTGGCCTCGACAACCCCCGCGTGCACCCAGCCCGCTGGCTACGTCGCCGACAACGCCGACTGCAACGACACCGCATCGGACGTGAGTCCGGGCGCCAGCGAGGTCTGCAACGACGTCGACAACAACTGCAATGGCGTGGCCGACGACGGCCTGCCGACATTTGTCTACTACCGTGACGCCGACACCGACCTGTACGGCAATCCCGCGTCGTCCGTGATCGACTGCGCCGTTCCCGCGGGCTACGTCGCCGATGACACCGACTGCAACGACCTGAGCGCTCTGATCAGCCCAGCCGCCGGCGAGGTCTGCGACGGGGTCGACAACAACTGCAACGGCTTGATCGACGACACCGTCCCGACCAACACCTACTACGCCGACACCGACGGCGATGGCTATGGCGACCCGCTGTCGACCGTCGACCTGTGCTCCATCCCGAGCGGCTACGTCACCAACAGCGACGACTGCGACGACACCGACCCGTCCATCAATCCCGACATCATCTGGTACGCCGACAGCGACGGCGACACCTATGGCGACGCGTTCAACACCACGACCTCGTGCACACAGCCCGCTGGCTACACCACGGACGACAACGACTGCAACGACTCGTCCTCCAATGCATTCCCCGGCAACCCCGAGGTCTGTGATGACGGCCTGGACAACGACTGCAACGGTGTGACGCCGGACCGGTTCGATGCAGACGGCGATGGCTCGACCTGCGAAGCGGACTGCGACGACACCGACCCCACGCTCTTTCCGGGCAACACCGAGGTCTGCGATGACTTGATTGACAACGACTGCGACCCGTCCACCCCGGACATCTTCGACGAAGACGGCGACGGCGTCACCTGCGACATCGACTGCAACGACACCGACCCAACGTGCTCCGACTGCAGCGTCTGCATTGAGCCCTTCTCGTGCGAGGACATCCGCGACATGGGCCTGAGCACCGGCGACGGCATCTACAGCATCGATCCCAACGGCGGCGACCCCAGCGACTCGTTTGACGTGTACTGCGACATGACCAACGACGGCGGCGGCTGGTCCATGATCATCGGCACCGACAGCTACCGACACAACTGGGGCCAGAACACTGCGTCCATCG
>CAYYHT010000468.1:0-6418 GCA_964471355.1 uncultured Enterobacteriaceae bacterium | reverse complement strand
CCGGCGTCCATTCGCAGCTGCGCACGCAGGCCAAGATTGCGGGGAGCCGCGCCGACTTCGGCGTCTCGATAGGCCATGAGGGCCAGCAGGCCGGTCTCGGGTACCACGCCCATGAGCTCGAGCAGACCCTTGGCCTTGTCTCCCTTGCCGCCGCGTCGCTCGGCGATGGACCGGGCCAGGTCGTCCCCAATCAGCGTCGCCATCAGGTGCAGCTGGTTGGCCAGCTCGACGTTCTTGTCGTCGAGGTCGCTGGCCCGACGTGCGGCGTCCGCGGCGGCGGGCAGGTCACCGGCAGGCAACGACAGCTCGACCACCCGATTCCACCGTCCGGCATCGCTGCTGGCGACGCGGGCGGAGGCCAATCCCGCCGTGAGCGCTCGTTGTGGCATGCCGGCGCGCTCGTAGGCATCGGCGGCGACCCGAAAGAGATCGGCGTCATCGGCGCGGATCTTCGTGCCCCGGACCAGCAGAACATCAACTTCAGACGCGGCCATTCCCGTGTTTGCGCCGACCAACGCCTGCAGCACAAGAAGTTCGGGATCGTCGGTCACAGGAACTGCATCGAGCAGGGCCTGTGCCAAGCTCCATTTCTCCTCGGTGACACGCATATGAGCGCGCCTCAGCAGGCTCTCGGTCAGGTATGGCGTGGGATCGCTGGTGAGCTCAGCGGCGCTAGCGGCCTGAACGAGCAGCTCTTCGACGGGGACCCAGCCCTCGCCGGCAGGCAGCTTGGGTTCGCAGCGGGCCTGAAGCAGCAGCGCTTCGACCAGTACCGTGGGGTCGGTGCTGTGTGTCAGCACTGCGGCCACTCGCCAAGCATGTTCGTAGCCGCGATCGGCCATGGCCATGGCAATGGACAGGCGCTGGTCCTCAGTCAGGGCATAGGGAGTGATCAGCTCGAGCAAGCGGACATCGTTCTGGTCCGTGTTGGCGACGATGCCCTTGAGAATGTTGTCGAAGCCGTACGCGGCCACGCCGTTCTTCAATGGTTTCTTGCCCTTGCTCAGGTAGCCGGCCTCGGCCCACAGCAATGCTTCGAGGGCGGGGAGCTCGGACGGACCCACAAGTCCAGCCTTGCGCATGGCCTTGATCCCTGGAGCGTCGGGAATCGGGAAGAAACGGATGACCGGCCCCACAGAGGCTTGTTCGGCCAAGTAGGAGACGGCTGCGGACTCTCGAGCGGGAGAGGTCACACGGTAAGGGCGCTCCACTTCGGTCACCAAATTGACCTTGGTGCCGTTGGTGGCCACAGACATCGCGATGGCTGCAGATGAATCGTACGGGGGCAGGTGTGGGAGCACATTCATGGGTCGAATGGTGCCGGGGCCGCTGATCGACATCTCTTCGCGGATGCGAATATTTGGCGGCAGCCAGCCTGCGAGGGCTGGAGCGAGCAGGGGAGGCACGGAAGCCTCGACGCCAGGTCCAAAGGGCCTGCCCTCCATCGTCGTTCTGCCTTGCACGGTCAGCCTGACGACCTTTCGTGTTCCCTTCAGGCCTTGGTCGCCCACAGCGACCTGTTTGATGCCAGGGCGTCCCTGGATGAGCAGTTTCTGAAACGCGTCCGCGCGCCCCACGGTGTCGAGGTCGCGGAGGTACTCACGGAAGTACTCCTCGGCGATTCCGGTGGGCTGAACGGTGGCGCTGAAGGTGGCTGAGCCGTCGATGGCGACCTTCACCTCGCTGAGGATGGTCACCGTGCCATCAGCGACGGCGTTGCCTCCGACCTGAATGGGTAGATCTCCGGGCATCCAGGCGGTGCCGCCGACCATCGACGCCGGGATCTTGGGCAGGGTCACATTCTCGTTTGCTGGATCGATCCAGACGGTGCGCGTTGGCTGCACAACGGCCACAACAGGCGTATCCAACAATGAGGGCGCCGGAACGGTGCTGGGCGCCGTGAACAAGCCAGAGTGGCGATACATGGCTGGACGGGCATCGAATCCCGCAGCGCGCAGCAGCGAGATGAGCACGACCGCGCGTTCGACGGAGGTGCCCTGTCCCTCTTGAATGATCTCGACTGCGTGGCGGGCCTCGCCCCAGTCGTTGGATGGCTTGTCAGACAAGCGAATGGCCCTGTAGACGCGCTCTGTGGCGTCGACCATGCGCAGTCCCGAGACGTTTGCTGCGAGCACCGGACCGAGCTGAGACTTGCCAGCCACGCGGCTGTCGACGTGCCCGTTGAGGTCGGCGCCGGTCTCGACCCAGTCCTTCCATGTGGTCCAGACCAACTGCGCCCGCTGATCGACGTCGCGCCCGTACCAGGAGTATTCAGCGACGCGAGAGCGACCGCGCTTGTAGCTGGGTTCGGCGTCTTCGTCGGACCAGATGGTGAGCGGTGTCCAGGTGGGGGCCGTGATCGTCACCCGCAGGTCGAGGACAGGCAGGTCTGGCGCGGACTCGAACACGCCCGAGTGCTGCCCCTTGCCCTGAGAGCGACTCGAGGTCAGGGTCAGGATGGTGCCCTTTTCGATATCGGACGGCACGATGAGCAGGTCGTCGAGCATCATGGCGTCGCCGTCCATGGCGCCACCGAGCCCAGGCGGGCCGTGCAGGCCGGCTTCACACGCGGCGGGATCATCGATGCGGACCATCCACGTCTGCGTTTCGCGCAGGCGCCCCCCGCTGTCGACAGTCACGTCCAGTGTATGGGACATGACTGTGGCGGGAGGGGCAGCAACCTGGGCCTCCTGCGCGATGGCTACCGCGCTTGGGAGGATAAATGTCGGTGCACCCATGAGGGCGAGAATGAACAGTGACGACCGGATCATGACGACCATCTATACAGCACAGAGCGCGCTGCAAGCCACGGTCTTGCTCTATTCGGTCGGCGCGCCGTCCTTGAGGTTGCTCAGGTCCATCAGCGGGAAGTCCTGGTACCAGAAGGCACTCGACTGCAAGTAGCCCGACGGCAGCGGCGGAGCGCTGTAGGTATCGGTGTCCTTGTCGTAGAACGCCTTGGTGGTGAGGGCGCCACTCGAGTCGGTGGTGGGGGTGTTGGTTGTCTCGTCCCACTCGAAGAGGGACGCGGTGGTCCAGTCTTCGGCTACCCAGACGCCATCCTTGTCGTTGATGGCGATGTACTCGGTGAACGATCCGCTGAGGTACTCATCGCTGGCCCCGGCGTCCTCGAGGGTGGTGCGCAGATTGGCCGTGAGCGGTCCGAAGGCCACGCCTAGACGAATGCCGTTGAACGCGGCGAACAGGTCGTTGGTGCCGCCTCGGCCCCATGTCGCGGGGTCGAGTGTGGCGCCGCATCCGGTCTCGTCGGTGCTGTCAAAGGTGCCCTGGTCGATGGCGAAGGCCACCTCGTAGCTGTGCCAAGCTGTGATGGGGCCGGAGGGACCGGGCAGTGGCTCGGTGCGCTCGGCGGTCGGGGCGAAGACACCGATGGCCTCGCAGTGGTGGCCGATCTGGTCGTCGGTGTTCTGCGCGCTGAAGAACTCGACGTCCGCAAAGGTGATGACCATCAGCGGAGGGCTCTCGGTGGTGCCCGTCGTGAATGTGGTCAGCGTTCCGTCGCCGCCGACACCGCTGATGAGCTCGAAGCCCACCGCGACCGGCTCGAAGTAGGTGACCGGAGCGACGCACTCGTCACCCTCTTGGATCACCTCACCGTCGTCACATGTGAGCAGGCAGGCGTCTTCGGTGAAGTCGTATTCAAAGGGAGAGTCACAATCGAGGGGGCAGACGCCACCATCGAAGTCGGCGGCGTATTCGGTGCCGCCGTCCTCGCACGGGCACTGGTCGTCGACGGGCTTGCTTCCGTCGGGACAGGAGCCTCCGCCACATGCAGTCATTGCAGTAAAGGAGGTGGCGAGGGTGAGGATGGACAACTGAGCGATTCGCATTGGATTCTCCGGCATCTTGGCGGGCCATATACCGGCGCAGAATCGTCGTGGCGAGATGCTGATGCTTTGTTCACATTCGGAGTCGCAATGACGAAAAAGCACTTTGCAGGAGCGAGCCGGGCCGGGTACATGCGGCGCCATTCCACTTGTTGAGGTGACGAAGATGCGCAACCTGACGATTTCCCTGATTGGCTTGGCCCTGTTGAACGGATGTGGCCAGAAATGCCCTGACGGCTCCAAGGCTGTCGACGACCAGTGTCCATGCGAGGACGGCGGAACCGAGTACCCGGCCGACTTTGCCGCCGGTGAGTGCCCGAACTGCAATGACGCATTCGACTACGACGCCGAGCTTGGCTTCTGCGCCCAGACCTGTGACGACGGCGAGACCGTCATCGAGCAAGACACCAACGACGAGTGCCCGTCGCTCGAGTGTGGCGACACCATCGAGACCGCCTGCGAGACAGACCTCAGCAGCGGCCTGTCCGAGACCGCCGAGAAGATTGGCGAGCCCGGTGACCGCGACTGGTACAAAATCAGCGCGACCGCTGGCGAGTACTACTTCTTCTGGGGCGCACGCACGAACAATCCGCCCCCGGACCAGGGCGACCCCGATACCGTCTGCCGCGTCTATGACTCGGCCGGCAACTTGATCGCCGAGAACGACGACATGCCGCGTCGTTCCTACGACACTGACTGCAGCATCATGCTGTATGCGTCCGAGAACACCGACTACTACGTCGAGATCATGGAATGGACGGACTGGGACGAGGGCACCGCCGCCGACGGCAGCGACGACATGACCTACGTCTTCCTGGCGTTCAGCGGCCAGTACACCGAGTTCAACGAAGACAACACGGCCATCGGCACCGACAACGACACCGTTGCCGACGCCAAGATCGCCCTCGACGACACCGACCCCACTCGGGTCGATGACGAGCGCTTTGACTGGTGGGGCAACCCCTGGGGCTCTGACGAGATCAGCGGCCTGTACAGCTTCGGCGTGATCGATGCGGACGGCGATGTCGACATCGTCGGCCTGGACATGGACACGGAAGCTCCTGCCGAGTTCGAGCCCTCGGTGTGCCAGTTCTCGATGTACCCGGACATCCCCACCGAGCTGTCGCCACGTATGCGTCTGCTCGACATCGACAGCAACCAGCTTGCTTCGACCGACGACCCCTTCCACGCTCCCGAGGGGAACTTCGGCCTCGAGAACGCGGGCATCACCTTCCCGCTGTCCGCGGCTGGCGATGTCTTCGTCGAGATCACCGACACCACCGGCAAGGGTGGCGCGGGCTACTGGTACATGTTCGACGCGTTCATCTGCTACCCGGCCATCTTCGACAATGGCGTCGATCAGCCGGTGACGCAGTTCACCTACGACATCGAGTCCAGCAGCGGCGACCCACTGTCCGCGACCGACCTCGACTCCATCCGCGAGTACACCAGCGGTGACTTCGGCGGCACCTTCGTCGGCTTCATGGACGACGGCTCGGCGGACTTCGACAGCTTCAAGATCGCCGACAACGTCGCTGCGGGCCAGAAGATGGAGATCTACGTCGAAGGCACCAAGGCGGGCTCGACCCTCGATGACCTGATTGTCACCCTGTACGACAACGCAGGCGCGTCCATCGACAGCGGCACCGGCGAAGAGGTCACCCTCTCGTACGACGTCACTGGCGGCGGACCGTTCTACGTCAGCGTCGAGAGCGCCGGCGGAAACGTCGACACCTCGGCCTACTACCTGGGCAGCGTCTTCCTCGACGTGCCCTAGCACTCCAGAGTGTGGATGCTTGCATGGTTGGCCCCCATCGCGGGGGCTTGGCCCGCTGATGACGAGTGGCTAGCGCTCGAGGTCGGCGGGTCTGCTGTGCTTGATGTGGCCGACGACAACCCCGTGCGCTCGCCTGAGGACGCGCACTTGGATCTCGCCGGCTCAGAGGCCTCGGTTCGATGGTCGGCTGACGTCGACTGGCTCTACCTGCGGCTCGAGCTTGCCGGTGATCCCGCTGACGGCCCGTCTTTGCATGGTGCGACGTGGGGCGTAGTGCTCGAGACCGATGGTGATGCAGCCAACGTCGAGGCGGCAATCGTCATCGTCGGCCCATCAGGACCGATCGACGTCTATTCCAGCACCGATCCAGCCGCGCTCGGTCTGCAGCCCAATGCTTGGGAGTGGCAGGACTCGGTCGGCACGCGGACTGCGGGTGATGTGCGCGATGCACCGGCAGCAGATGCGGGCAGCTGGCTGCTCGACATGCGTGTGTCTCGCACCGACCTGGCTGGCGTGGTGGGGGTCACCCAGAGCCAGGCGATGCGACTGGCTGGCGTCAGCGGGTTGAACATCGCCGACCCCTGGGATGACATTGCCGGGTGCGACGACTTGATTGGAGCCTGCGTCAGCGCTGACGTGCTCTCTGATGAGGTCTACATTGACCGAGATGCCGATGGCCTGACCGATGCCGCTGAGATTCGGTTGGGCAGCGACCCCGCCGACGCCGACAGCGACGATGATGGCGTCGTCGATGGGGCCGAGTCCCTGGCTGCTGCCGATGACGACGAGCTGC